>DUVD01000244.1 GCA_012841225.1 Fibrobacter sp. | reverse complement strand
CCCTTTATCAAAAAGACGCTGAGAAGGCAAATGATAATGGCTTTTTATATTACTTATCGGCTATTGTATACGAGATGAATGGCGAAGATGATGACGCCGCCATTGCCTATTATAAAGCAGCGAAGGCCTATTTGGAAAACGAACAAAGAGTACCAAACCAAGTCTTGGAATTTGTGTCTGCTAATCTTCAAAAGGCTGGCCGCGAGAACGACTTAACACAATTAAAAATAACCCTCTTAAAGGAAAATCCAACCGCAAATGACTTAAAAGCAAAAGGCGCCGAAATCATCGTGATTGGCTACGCTGGGCAAAGCCCTATTCTTGGTGAACTATACGTTTCAGGAACATTAGTGAGTGGCGCCGGCTTAAATTTAACCTATAAAGACGGACAAACGGGGCAAACAAAGGCCTTCACTATGCTCGCGCCTATTGTTGCAGGTACAAGCGGAGCGGCTACTTTTCATGTCGGATTTAGCCTACCCGAAAAGAAAGTGCTTCCATTTGATGCTTACGATTTTTCAGTTTACCTTAACGACCAACCTGAAATTACACCAGAAGAAGTGAGGGACTTAAATCAAGAAATCACTCGCAATTTAAGCGAAGATTTTAGTGGTATCGCCGCAAAAACGGCTCTTCGCGTAGTGCTCCGCACGATTGCCGCTCAACAGGCAAAAAAAGCAATGAAAACGAGCAACCCTTTGCTTAATTTAGCGACGAGTCTCGGCACCGATGTAGCACAAACTCAATTAGAAAAAGCGGATTTGCGCATAGGGCTCTTTATGCCTAATCGCTTATACATGACTCGAATTCCAGTAGAACCCGGAGAGCACGATTTGCTTATCTCTGCCTTGGATTCTAGAGGCGGCACGGTTTCTAGCTATGATTTTAAACATATTTCTGTAAAAAAAGGGCAAAAAACTTTTTTATTTGCTCCTGCAATTCGATAAGAAAATGGCCATGTACGCTGCATTGTAGACTATTACAATTAATTATAATTATACTATAATGCAACACCTAAAAGACAAAATAAAGCAGGCCTTTGAAAAGGCAAAAGACGACAAAATTTTTGATCGAGCTGTTGTCGGCGTTGTTTTACCAAACGGGACTTCTTTTAACACCGCGTTTAACACCACTGAAGATAGCGTTTTTGATATAGCTTCTTTAACTAAAGTTTGCCCTACCTCCACGCTAGCACTCCACTTTATTTTAAGAGGAGATCTGTCGCTAGAAACCCCTGTTGCTTCGTTTATTCCCGAATTAAAAACAAATTATAGAGAAGGCATTCAAGTAAAGCACTTGCTTACCCACACTCTTGATTATCGCGTGCCAATGAGCTCTTTAAAGCATTTGCCACCGCAAGAAATTTTGGATTACTTATTTTCATATCAATTTGATTTAGCGCCAGGAACTGCATTTAATTATGGCAATCCGGCGAGCATTTTATTAGGCATTCTTTTACAGCGCCTCACCGGCCAAACACTAGCCGCTTTAGGGGAGAGCCTCTTTTTTAAGCCTTTAGGCATGAGCCGCTCTGGATGGGAACCTCTTTCGAGAATACCAGTCGAAGACATTGTGCCCACAGAAGTATGCTCATTTAGAAACCAAGCGTTACAGGGTATTGTCCACGATGAAAGCGCTTTCGTTTTACAAACACTTTTTCCAGTGGGCTCTGCAGGGATGTTTTCCACAGTGCCAGACTTAATGCGCTTTGTAACGATGCTGCTTCAAGACGGGGTGTTTCAGGGTCAAAGAGTTCTAGACAAGGGCATTCTGAACCTTGTTTCAAAAAACGCCTTAGAACCCTCTGTAAAAGGCCAAACGGCGCTTGGGTGGGAGCTTAATAACCCTCTTTTTATGGGAACCCAATGCTCTTCAAGTACTTTTGGAAAAACGGG
>DUVD01000243.1 GCA_012841225.1 Fibrobacter sp. | reverse complement strand
CCAATGGCTATACCAATATCAGCTTGAGCAAGGGCTGGGGCGTCATTGATGCCGTCTCCTGTCATGGCCACAAACTCTCCTTGGCTTTGTAGTTCTTTTATTTTTTCAAGCTTTTCGTGTGGGAGTACTTCTGCAAAATAACCATCTAAGCCTAACTCATTGGAGACTTGTTCTGCGGTTTGATTGTTGTCGCCGGTGAGCATCCAACATTTGGCACCGAATTTTTTGAGCTGCTTAATCGCTTCATACGATTCGCTTCGGATTTTGTCTGACAGGGCAATTAATCCTATGGGTTTTTCATTAACAAGTACATAAACTAGCGTACTGCGGTTTTCCATTTCCTGGATTTTAATGCCGTTGTTCTTTAGGTATTTTTCGCTTACTAGTTTGATTGTTTCATTTGCGATTATGCCCTTAATGCCCTCTCCTTTTAATACTTCGAATTCGGTTGTTTCGAGCTCTTTGGCGCCGAGTTCTTTTGACTTATGGATGATGCTTTTAGCGATGGGGTGTTCTGATTTCTTTTCGAGCGCTGCTGCTAATTCGATGATTTCTTTTTCGCTGTAGCGGGTGTCAAATATTTTGATTGCACCTACACCAAATTTTCCTTCTGTTAGGGTTCCCGTTTTATCAAAGACGACGGTGGTGATTTTTCGAGCGTTTTCAAATGCGGTTCGGTTTTTTATGAGTAAGCCGTTTTTGGCGGAGAGAGAGGTCGAAACGGCAATAACTAAAGGGATAGCAAGGCCTAAGGCGTGCGGGCATGTAATAACCATAACGGTTGCCATTCTTTCTATGGCAAAGGCTAGGTCTGGGCCGTAAAGGAGCCAGTAAATAAAAGTTGTTATTCCCGATGTAATCGCTACAATGGTGAGCCACATGGCTGCGGTGTCGGCGAGTCGCTGTGTTTTTGATTTGGATTGCTGTGCGGTTTTTACAAGGTCGATGACTCGATTTAAATAAGAGTTTTCATTGGTGTTTTCTACTTTGATTTCAATGACCCCGTCGCCATTGATTGAGCCACCAATGACTTCGGCTCTTGTGTTTTTTTTGACGGGTTTTGATTCTCCAGTCAGCATGGATTCATTAATAAAACTGCTGCCTTTTATGATGGTGCCGTCGGCAGGAATTTTTTCGCCGGCCTTAACAAGTATTAGATCCCCTGTTTTTAGTTCGGCAATTTTTACTTCTTTGCCACTAATTAAATGAGCGGTGTCTGGAAGGAGTTTGGCTAAACTTTCTAAGGCTTTTGACGCGCCCATTACGGCATTCATTTCTATCCAATGCCCTAAAAGCATTATGTCAATTAGGGTGGCGAGTTCCCAAAAAAATGATTTTCCTTCTAGCCCAAAAACAACGGCGGTGCTGTAAAAGTAGGCGACGGATATTGCAAGGGCTATAAGTGTCATCATTCCGGGGTTTTTGTTTTTTATTTCTTCGACAATGCCTTTTAAAAAAGGCCAGCCGCCGTAAAAAAACAAGAAGCTCGATAGGGCAAACAGAAGATACTTCGCTCCCGCAAAGTCGATAGAGTAGTTAAGGAGCTGCTGAATTAAAGGAGATAGTATTAGAATAGGGATGGTGGCGATGACAGAGACGATAAATCTTTTTTTGAAATCGCTGACCATGTGCTTGTGGTGCTCGGAGTGATCGTGTGGCGCCGCATGCTCCAT
>DUVD01000242.1 GCA_012841225.1 Fibrobacter sp. | reverse complement strand
TAGCGGTTAATGTAATCGCCTTATTGCTTATGGCAATACCCTCTTGGTCAAGTCAAATTTATACCCGAGAAGAGGCCATTCAAATAGCTCTTGAAAAATCGGCTGACATTCAAGAAGCTGAACAATCATTAAAATCAGCCACAGCGCAAGTGGATCAGGCTTACGGTAACGCCTACCCTTCTATTGACTTAAGCATGCAATACGCAAGAACTTTTGGCGTTCCCGACGTTAAAAACTCTACTAGTGTTTCTGGAATGCTCGATAACACAGCCGATATGAACGACCAGATTTTAGCGGGCACTTTAGACGGCTTAATGTATGGCTTAAATGCGATGAAAGGCTTTCGTTGGGGCACTCAAGTTGGGCTTTCGGCCAACCAAATACTTTACGCTCAAGGTAAAGTAACTACTGGCACTAAAATAGCTAAAGTCTATAGACGATTAAGTGAAGTTACATTAGAGCAAGTTAAAGTGCAAGTGCGCTTCTCTGTAGAAAAGTCTTTTGACCAAATGATTCATTTAGATTCGTCAGTCATCATCTACGAAGCGAGTATAGAACAAGCCAAGAAGCACTTAGAGTTTGTAAATCAAGGCTTTGCAAGCGGTCTGGTTGGCGAATTAGATCAGGTGCGCGCCGAATTACAGGTTGATGAATTGACCTCTGGCTTAGAAAGCACCAAAAAGAAACAAGTATTAGCAAGAAACGCCCTCTTAAACACCATGGGCCTCTCTTGGGCGGCAGACGTTTTATTTAAGGGAGATTTGCGCGATCCTGCTGCTTTTTCTGCTGTTATGCCAGATACTTCAATGGCAGGAGTACGCAAACGCCGTAAAGAGTTAGCCTTATTAGACGCGGCTCAAGAAATGCGCGATTTAAATGTAAAAATTGAAGAAGGTGACTACAAACCAACTGTAGTAGTAGGTGGTTCTATTGCTTACGCTCACGGCGGCAATCGTTGGAACGATTGGAAAGCGCCTGATTGGGAAGGCAATATTTCTAAAAAAGTCTACCTCTCTGTTACTATGAACTTATTTAACGGCATGCAAACTCGAGAAAACATCGCCATGGCTAAAGCCGATTTACGAAAGGCTCAAATTCAACAAGAGTCAGCCGAACGCGGCATTCGCTTAGAAATAGAATCGGCAATGAACTCTTGGGAAGACGCCCAAAAGCAAATTTCTATTAGAACTAGACAAGTACAGCTCGCTACAAGAAGTTTAGAGCTCACTGAAGCTGCTTACAGCGTGGGAAAGGCACCACAACTCGATATGCTTGATGCCAACATTAGCTTAAGAAACGCAAAACTAGATTACATGTCCGCAGTTGTTGATTGGAACACTGCTTATAACGCCTTATTAAAGGCCACCGGAGAATACTAAGAGGTTCATTATGAAAATTAACAAAAAACTCCTCATCCTGACTGCTGTTTTTTCTTGCCTGCTCGTTGCTTGCGGAGCAAAAAAAGATGGCGTTGATAACAAGCCTTCCACAATGGAAGAAATCCATCGCGAAAAAGGAAAACCTGCTAAAGTAATTCCTGTAAGCAAGCAAACCCTAACCGATTACCGCATTTTTAGCGGTGCTATTTCGGGTAAACAACAGGCGTCCGTTACAGCAAAGATTTTCGATCCAATTAAAGTGATTAAAGTGAAAATTGGAAGCAGCGTCAAGAAAGATCAAGTGCTCGCCGAATACTCCTTCACTGGAGATAACACCGGCAAGGAACAAGCCGAAGAACAAGTAAAACTTCTCGACGCCTCTGTGAAGCGCCTGCAAGAAGTTTACAGCAAGGGTGGCATATCCAAACAAGACCTTGAACAAGCCGAAACACAACTTCGCATCGCTCAAATGTCTCTAGAAACCGCCCGACGCGCTTCTGTCATTTTAGCCCCTACTAGTGGTGTTGTCACCTCCATTAACATAGAACAAGGCCAAATACCACAACGGGACAGTCCTATTTTTACGGTTGCCCAATTAAATCAAGTGATCCTAACAATTCCTGTATCGACAATAGACATAGGCGCCTTCAAAAAGGGACTCAATGCTTCTGTAGAAATAAACAACAAAGAGATTAATGGAAAAGTCACTCAAGTACCTATGGCCGCAAATGAAATGACACGACTTTTTCCTATTGAAATCACATTTGACAACAAAGATCGCCAGTTACTTCCTGGAATGTTTGTGACGGCTAAAGTCGCAGCGAACAAAATCGAAGCCATTGCGGTACCAAATCAAGCAATAGTTTATAAAAACGGAACTAATTACCTGTGGACTATTGTTAATGGTAAAGCAAAACGCAATATAGTCGCCGTTGGCGTTTCCGACGCTACCTATACCCAAATCGTTAGTGGCATTGAACTCTCCGACACAGTCATGGTCGAGGGAATGTCAAAAATGAACGAAGGCGATAAAGTCCTGATTGTGGACTCAAACTAGGAGTATCGCATGATCAAAATAAGTATTTATAAACCCATTACCATGTTGATGGTTCTATTAACGGTGGTAATCTTTGGTATTTACACCTATCGCATGATGGCTGTAAACATGCTACCTGACTTTACGATCCCAGTGGTTACCGCTGTTGTTGTTTACACAGGTGCAAGCCCAGAAGAACTAGAATCAACCGTCATTAAGCCAATTGAAAAAACCATTGAGCTTATCGATGGTATAGACTACATGACTGCCTATGCACTCGAAAATTATGCCATTTTTGTCATGATGTTTAATATGGGCATAGACGTCGATGTTGCCGCTAATGATGTGCGCGAAAAAATTGAAACGGCGCAAATGGACTTCCCCGACGCAGTAAAAGATGCTGTTATTCAAAAAGTCGACATTAATGGCCAATCGATCATTGACTTTGCTTTGACAGGTCCTGTAGACCAAACAGAGCTTAGGGCCCTAGCCGATGACGTAATTAATCCCAAAATATCTTCCGTGCCTGGCGTTGCCAGTGTCGATTTATTTGGTGGTACTGAAAGAGAAATTTCAGTCGAGTTAAACAAAGAAGCCATGATCTCGCGAAATGTGGACATTGCGACCATTATGGGAATTATTGGTCAAGCAAACGTTACTTCGCCTTTTGGAGAGCTTAAGGGTCAAGTTAAAAACACGAACATTCGCTTAAACAGTAAGTTCGAGAATTTAGATGACTTACGGTTACTAGAAATCCCGACAGCTAGAGGGGCTATTCGTTTAAATGAAATTGCCGTAATCAAAGACACCGTTAAAGAGGCAAACTCGGCTTCTCGCTACAAAGGCATAAATGCAATCAGCTTATCTATTAAAAAGCGCACCGATGCTAACGTGGTCGAAACAGCCGATGGCGTGCTAAAAGCCGTAGAAGCCCTTAACAAAGATCTTCCAGAAGGTTTTGAACTTCATTTAATTTATGATAAGTCAGAGACCATTCGTGACTCAGTCGATAACGTAATTCAAAACATTGTTCTTGCTATTATTTTAACAGCTGGTATACTACTCCTGTTTCTCGGTAAATTTAGCTCTATGCTAATTGCCGCGGTAACAATGCCCATCTGTGTAATCGGCGCCTTCACGTTTATGTACTTTGCAGGCTTCTCCATTAACATCATGACGTTAATGGCCTTATCCGCATCGGTGGGGCTTTTAGTCACAAACTCGATTGTCGTTTTAGAAAACATTACTGTCAAATTAAATGAAGGCCTAGAACCCAAAGAAGCCGCCCTTAAAGGCACTTCTGAAATCATGATCGCCGTGATGGCCTCCACACTCACCAACGTTTGCGTATTTGTTCCTATCGCATTTATGCACTCCATTGCGGGGGTGATGTTTAGGAGCTTTGGCCTTACCATGGTTTTTGCCACCGTCGTCTCTCTATTGGTGACATTTACGCTAACACCGATGATGGCTGCTTATTTATTTAAAGCACGCAAAAAGAATCCAGATGGATCCTTTTTTGAACCGCAAAAAAACACATTCTCCAAAATAATTGGCATATTCCCTAAAGGCATGAATCTTGTTCGCTCGGCTTATTTAAAGACCTTAAAGTTTGCATTGACACGAGTAGGCGTTGTTGTTCAAGTTCTTGCATTGCTTGGGATTATCGGCTTTACTATTCTAAT
>DUVD01000033.1 GCA_012841225.1 Fibrobacter sp. | reverse complement strand
CAATCGCCTTATCAGTAATCCAATCTTTATATTCAGAACGAATGGTAAACTCCATGCGCACTCCGTTTTCTTGAATATACATGTCCGAAATGCGCCCCACATCAACACCTGTAATTTGAACTTTTGTACCCGTGTGCAAGCCAAGTGCTTTTTCAAAATTACTGTATAATTTATACTCATCAACACCGATGATACCCGAGGTGGTTAACTTGGTGTAAAGAGCAACGCCAAAAACAATCAAAGCAATTGCAAAGAAAACTCCCACCAAGAGTCCCGATAGTTCTGTCCAATTTATTTGCTTTGTTATCTTCATATAGCGTATAAAATAATATAATTAACTAGCATCTATCTTGCAAATCTCTAAAAAGCTCTTGTGCAATCGATTCTTCGGATGTTAACCAGTAGTCAAAGGGGTGAGGAGTTGTTAATTTCTTGTTTTGTAAAAACATAATGCTGCAACCTAACTCTTTAGCGATTAGTAAATCGTGAGTGACAATAATAATAGAGGTTTTGAATAGTTTTCTCATATTATCGATCAGTGGGAGCAAGTTGCGACGATTATAGTTATCAAGCCCAGACGTCGGCTCATCCATTAAAAGCAGTTTAGGGTCCATTGCCCACGAGCGCGCAATAGCCACTCGTTTTTGCATGCCTGTGCTGAGCATGTGAGGAAAAAGATCCGCCTCGCTGCGCACGCGCATTAAATCGAGTGCCATATTTACTTTTTCTTGAATTTCAGCTTCGTTACCGATGCCGTGGTAACGGAGAGGCAAAGCGACATTATCGCGTACTTTTAAGTTTGAAATTAAAGCGCCATTTTGAAATACAAGCCCCACTTGTCGCTTGGCTACTTCGAGCGCCGTATGCTGCTCAATTGGTAAATGCTCGCCAAAATAATGAATGTAACCAGAAGTCGGTTTAGCAAGGCCAGCTATAATTCTTAGGAATACACTTTTACCCTGCCCAGATGCGCCACCAATACAAATGGTCTCTCCTTGTCGTAACCTTAGGTTAACGCCAGAAAGAACTTCTTTTTTAGTGTCTTCAACAACGGCACTCAATAAACCACCCCAATTGAAGAAGCTCTGAGTTCTCATTTTTTTTCGACTTGCTGATTCGGTGTAACTGAAGTGCAAGTCCTTTATATTTAGTGCTGTTTCAATCATTATATGATTTTAGAGAGTTCTCCAAGGTATTGAAATATATAAAAAGAAGACAACAAGACGTCCGCAATCACGATATACAAAAAGGAGTAGATCACGGAGCGCGAGGTTGCTTTAGGAACTTGGCGCACATCCTTGCGAATGGCTAAGCCTTGGTAGCTCGCGTTAGTGATAATAATACAAGCAAAAACAACTGGTTTCACAATAGCCAATACAAAGTCGGTCATTGTTAAGGATTGCATAATAGCAGATGAAAGGTATGTCCAAGTGATTTGCACATTCAACATATCGCCTGCAAAATAAATGAGCAGCTTAGTCGTTAAAAAACCGGCGCAAATACCACTAAAACTAAATAAAATGGTCATAATCAGCACAGCAAAAACACCACCGACAAGTGCAGGCATGACTAAATAACGAACAGGATCCACGCCCATAGTAGCGAGAGCGTCCACTTCTGAATTAATGGCCATGCTCCCGATGTAGGTCGTCAACGCAGAACCACTACGCCCGGCAATTAAAAAAGCCGTAAAAATAGGGCCCAACTCTCGAATGATAACAATGACCATTAAGTTCCCCACTACATCGGAAAAGCCCACTTTATTCATCATCGTAATCACTTCGACAATAATGACTGTACCAAAAAGAGTGGCAACAATAAAGAGAACGGGGAAAATTTCAATACCCGTAAAAAACACCTGATTGATAATATTTTTGGTGTCGGCCTTAAAATTTTTTTTACCGGAAAAAATAGAGGCAACGGCTTTAAAAAACAATGTGAATTGCTGCCCCATCGTTGTCGATAAAAAGAACACCCCGAGCAAGTGCAGTGCACCGCCTGGAAAAGTTAATTTTTTATAGACATCATTCTGCTTCATTTAATTTCGTTAAGTATCGTTAAGTTTCGTTTGATTTACGCAATGCATTTAAAATTTCGATCCAAAGCTCGTCAAATCCCGTTTGCCGTAAAGAACTGACTACAATCGGATTTTCGGACAAAGCAAATTTTTCTTTGATCTGCTTTTTATTTTGGCGAAGTTCCGTTTGATTCACTTTATCACCCTTGCTCGCCACCACTAAAACGGGAACCCCGGTATTTCTCAATTCCTCGACAGTTAATACGTCTATTGCCGTACCCGCATGTCTAATATCCACCAAATAAACTACCCCGCACAAGTCTTCTGCTTTTTCAATATAATTACGAATCGTTTCTGCCATTACATTTCTTTGCTTAATACTTACTTTGGCATAACCCACTCCTGGTAAATCTACAAGAAAAAAAGACTCATTAACTCTAAAAAAATTAATTTCTCTTGTTTTTCCGGGGGTACCACTCGTCTTCACCAAGTTTTTTTCGCCCATTAAGGCATTTAAAAGGGTCGATTTGCCAACATTAGAACGACCTAGAAAGGCGACCTGAGGCAAACGCTCTTCGGGCAAATCCTTTACTTCTACAGCACCTTTTACAAATTCCACAGACAAAATTTGGACTCCGCCAACCATTTTTACTGAACTCAAAATAAAACCCTCCCTTCAAAAGCCCTAAGCATCGTTATTTCATCTACAAATTCTAAATCACTTCCCATGGGAATTCCCCTTGCTAAGCGCGAGCGTTTTACTGGGGTCTGCTCTAAAAGACGATCTATCAATAGCGCCGTACTTTCCGCTTCTGGGCTGGATCCTAGTGCCAAAATAACCTCCTGTACATCGCCAGTTTTAATCCTTTGAATTAAAAGAGGAATATGAAGGGCATCTGGGCCAACACCATCTAAAGGAGAGAGAACTCCCCCTAACACAAAATAAAGCCCTTGATAGACGCTTGATTTTTCAAAAGGCAAAATATCAGATGACTTTTCAACGACGCATATCGTTTTAGAGTCGCTTCGCATTTTGCAAATAAAACAGGTTTCTTCTTCGGTAAAGGCAAAGCATTCTTTACATGGCTTTACTCGGTTCACCGCCCTTAAAAGACTTTCGGAAAAGCGAACCGACTGCTCCTTGGGTCGAGATAAAAGATGATACGCCAAGCGACGGGCTGTTTTATTTCCTATCCCAGGAAGCCCCGAAAACTCAGCAATCAATTGTTCTAAACTAAGAGGTTCAACCATCGTTCATCCATATATAAGCGTCATGTATACACTGTGTTAGCGTTTCTGACGAAAGTGAAAGTTCGTGAGTACAAAAACGTATTTCTTCTTGTAAATCTAATTCAACAGCGTCAGCTAAGCGTAACAATAATCCTAAACGCCCCGTTTTATCCAAAAGAGCATCTTGAATATCTTGATCTATAGAAAGACCAGGCAAAAT
>DUVD01000241.1 GCA_012841225.1 Fibrobacter sp. | reverse complement strand
TCCGCCTTACTCGAAGATTTTGAAAGCAGTGCTTCGGGTTTAATTTACCCCATGTCTCGCACGCTTTGGTATAAGGCTTCCCCTCCGGGAGGAGTGTCGAGCAATGTAGGTACTTATATAGAAAGTCAAGATTATAGGCATCAGGGTGAGTTTATTTGGCATAGTAATAACACTGAATTATACAAGCGCATTTACCCTGCGGTGGGGAACTCCGAAGTAGATAACCAGCATTTGTCGGTTTTGAAAATGACGCTTAGGCCAAATGATAATTTGGTGGGTAAGAGCTGGGGCGGTATCATGAGGCCGAATAGTTCTTATTATCAAGACTTAAGCCAAAAGAAATATATTGAAGTGATCGCCAGGGGTAATGTGGGTTCTATTTATTTAGACTTAGGTTTGATTAGTGAAGATATTTCCATTAATGGTTATGCTCCCAATGGCGTTTACGATGGCGAAAACGACTTAGGTTTTACCACAGCGCTCCATGACAAAGGCTTGGATGGGCTTAGTGGTAATGAAGAAACTCGATTGATTTGGGATTGTCGTGTGTCTGGTTGCGTATCCACAGAAAAAAACGCGGCAAATTCAGAAACATCTGATACCGATATTGCAAAAGACAATTTTAATGAGAAATTAGGTGATGATAGTGACCCACCTGTTTCAATTAATGGAACGGAAGGGAATGCCGGTGAACGTTCTTACGATACTGAAGATATAAATCGCAATGGCTCTTTAGATCAAGACATTAGTTTTGTCCGCTATAGGATTGACTTATCAAGCAATAACCCATTAGAGTACGAAGAACTAAAAAACGGCTGGCGCAAGTGGAAAATTCCTTTAAATCAATATGACACTATTGTTTCTCAAAGTGGTAACGATTACAAAATAATTTTATCGGAAGCACAGTTCTCTAGATTATGGCTCGGCAATTTAAACCCAGGTATTTCTGAAGCAAAAGTGCAAGTGGTGCATTTAGGTGTAATGGGTAATTCTTGGGAAGAAACGTCTGCTTTGGATCGCTATGTGACTTCTAACTCCGAAAATGCTCAAATTGTAGAAGTGAATGGTGCTGAAACTGAAATTTCTGCAGCGATAAGCGCTAAAGACACCGCGTTTATTCAAGTTAGTACTATTAATAACCGTGAGAACGCTGATACCTATTTTAAATCGCCTAACTCAACCGCCGAAAGAGATGCAAGTAGCAATGCGGTGTTAAAGGAAACGGCTTTGGTCTTAAATTACAAGAGTCTTTCGGCAGGGCAAGAAGTGGGTGTTACTAGAGTTTTTGATAATGGGATTAAAGACCTGACTTCTTACAAATCGTTGAAAATGGAAATCCATTATGAGACAGAGGCGGCATCAGTGCCAGTGCGCTTTGCTTTACAATTTGGCGAGGGTGCTTTAAATGGATCGACTAATTATTACGAATGGAGCTTTAAGCCATCTAAGTACAGTTGCTCTTCTTCGCAACGAGTTCAAGATTGCCACGAAGAAAACTGGTTGGACAATGCTTTTGCCATGTCTCTTTCGAGCTTTTCAGATTTAAAAAAGGGGCGACGCCCTCCTTATTTAATGCCAATAGAAAAGGACTTAGGGGGAGCGCGTGAAGAAAAAATCAAACTAGTCGGTAACCCTTCGGTAAGTTCTATTGATTGGATCCGTTTTGTTATTATTGCAGACGACGACGCTTCTCCTCTTGATTTGAATGGGTCATTCTGGATTAATGACATGAGACTTTCAGAAATGGAAGCGGATTGGGGCACTGCAGTTCGACTGTCTGGGCAAATGAATGCTTCTGATTTTATGACGATTTCTGGGGCTCTGCGTTATCAAGATGGTGATTTTGCCACGCTTTCGACTTCTGGAGGCTCTCCAAAACCTAGCCTTTCTGAAGCAGCTTCTCAATTGGATGTGGCAGGAGATGTGAGCTTTAATTTGAATAAGTTTTTTAATGAGAATCATGGTTTACGACTACCGATGAGTTTTGGGTATAAAAG
>DUVD01000240.1 GCA_012841225.1 Fibrobacter sp. | reverse complement strand
TAAATTAAATCGAGAAGAGGCTCAAAAACTCTTAAAGCTCATCGATAAATTTGAAGACAATGATGACGTCCAAGAAGTTTATCACAATGCCGAAATCGACGAAGCAGATATCGAAGAATAAATAAAGACCAATAAAAAAGGTTCGCTTGAATAGCGAACCTTTTTTATTTTATAAAATGAAATTTAAGGTTGTCCTCTTCTCAATTTTTCGCGAATAGCTTTTAACTTTTTCTTTGTTAAAGGATTTGCACTTGCAAGAATGATCTTTTTTTCAAACTTACCTTTCCAAATAGGAGGTAACATTCTCGCTGAAGACTTTGCCATTTCAAAAGACTCTTTGGCCCAACTGTCATTGACTGGGTGTAGAAGAGAAAAAGAAACATCCTTAACAAAAGTGGGCTCATCTTGGAAATAAATCATCAGGTCAAAAACCCCTGTTTGATATTCATTACCATCTTTTCCTTGAGTAGGCGAAGGAATGTACGCTACAATAGCAACTAGTTCTTCGTCAAACATGGCGTTAAATAAAACATCTGGGTCTTCGTCTGGACTTTTAACCTCGCCTTGCACGGAAAAAGCCCAAGGGGCGACTTTAATATCCATAGAGAACTCATGGAACCCATTTCTCGCTTTTTTTAGCCTGAGCAAATTGCCCGCAAAACCTTGGAATTCAGGTTGTACTTGAGCGAAAGCACCTAAAGAAAGCAACAACATCACAAAAATAATTTTTTTCACCTCAACTCCTTATTATTTAAAGAAAAGACTCTTTGCAGCCTCAAAGAGGTCGTCTTTTTCTTCTGGATTGCGACATTCTGTGTAGATCCGCACTTTCGGTTCCGTTCCCGAAGGGCGAATCAGCATCCAAGAATCATCCATAAAAATGATTTTTACGCCATCGAGAGTTAAAAGTTGTTTGACTTCTTTTTCTTCTTTTCCGACTAGAATTTTCATCTTGGGTTGAGCGAGTGTAGCTACCGCATTCACCTTTGCAATTAAAGGCTCGCCCACCAAAGATTTATCAACTTCAAATCCAGAGCGCGTCGGGTAAAAACGACCATACTCTGCATAAAGAGCGTCTAGGTATTCACCTAAATTCTTGCCTGTAACCGCTATAATCTCTAACGCTAAAAGAAGACCAAATTGAGCGTCCTTTTCTAGTGTATTGTTTAAGCCAGAAATACCGTCCGATTCTTCAAAGGCAATTAGGGCTTTAGGACGAGCGTCTCGCGCAAGCCAGGGCCTGAAGTTTTTAAACCCAACTGGAGTTTCCATAACATCGACTCCGAGTTTTTCTGCAATAATATTGACAAAATTTGACGTTGCAACAGACTTAGCCACGACACCATGTTCCTTGCGCCAAGTGACCATATAATGAAAAGCGATAGCCCCAAAGCTATTCATATCTATTTCGCGAGTCCCGTCATAAAAACGAATTCGATCCCCATCGGGATCAAAAATAGCGCCTAAGCGAAACCAATTTTTACTGGCATCAAGTGCCTGGCGTACGAGTTCTAAATTTTTAGAACTAGGTTCTGGAGCGACTCCGCCAAAAAGAGGATCGTCTTCGGTGCGAAGGTTAATTAAGCATTCTGGGTTACCGAGTAGCGCTGCTGGTCGTCCCCTGGTAGAACCGTGAACGTAATCACAGACCAGAGTTAAACGACCTTCGTCGATCAACTTTTGAATTCGACCGAACTTAATGGTTTCTTGCTTGATTAAAAAATCTTTATAAATTTTTACCGGCTCGATGATTTCCCAAGCCACCTCACCCACTGGTTCAAATTGGTGCGACTTCATCATATCATTCGATAAAATAGTAATGACATCTGTGATTTCTGAACCGGCAGGCCCACCATCAGCGGGGTTAAACTTAATGCCATTATATTGGCTAGGATTATGGCTAGGAGTCATATTAATGGAGCAAGCAGCGCTGAGCATTTCGACAGCAGTAGAAAATTCAGGAGTGGCCATTTCACCACCGTAATAAATTTTAACGCCTGCTTTTTCAAATTGACCTGCCACAGCCATACAGAATTCTTTCCCTAATAGGCGGTTGTCGTGCCCTATAACAAGACCTTTCTCTTTCAATTCATCAAAATTTTGAATGCCTAAAGCTTCGAATAACTGTGGCGAAGCCTCGCGATACATCCGCAAAATGGCTGCACCAACGACTTGCAAATTGCGGATTGTAAATTCAGAGCCCACTACACCACGCCATCCTGACGTTCCAAAGTTCACTTTGGCCGGTTCTTGGGAGGTCAAAGCCATTTGTTTTACGTTTTCAACAAGAGGCATATCGGTGGCTGGGTTAAAATCAGGAGACTGAATTTTTTTCCATAACTGAGCAATCGCTTCCATAGAAGATTCCTTTCTAAAAAGGGGGAGGGTTTAAAATGTTAATTTAGAAATTTGTATTTCCAATTTGCTTATAAATGTCTATTTTTACCTCATGCAAATAACAAAATCCTCTCAATTGACCGGCGTTTTTCCTGCATTGTTCACTCCTTTACTGGAAGACGATCCTAAATGCCTTAATAACTCTATCGATTATAAGAAAATGGCACTTATGATTGATGACTTGATCGAATCTGGGGTTAGCGGTATAGTCCCTGTTGGAACCACTGGGCAGAGCGCTACAGTGACCCACAAGCAACACTTTGAAATCATCAAATTCACACTGGACTACGTGAACGGACGCGTTCCTGTCATTGCTGGTGCGGGCTCCAACTGCACCAGAGAGTCCGTCGAAATGATTCAAGAAATTTTAAAAATCGCTGAAGTGCCAGTGCTTTGTGTGACTGGTTATTATAATAATCCTTCCCAAGAAGGCATAGAAAAACATTTTAAAACATTAAGTTCAGAAACTGGCGCTAAAATTATCGTCTATAATGTTCCTGGCAGGACTTCAAACTACATCCACCCAGACACCTTGATTAAGTTGTCCGAAGACAAAAATATCATCGGTCTAAAGCAAGCTGTAGAATTTAAAATTGGTGAGAAGTTCCATGAAGACACCCTCAGAGTCATTAAAGAAACTGAAAATAATGATTTTGCTGTATTAAGTGGCGAAGATGGTGCTTTTATTGACATATTAGAAATGGGTGGCAAAGGCTTAATTAGCGCTTCTGCAAATATTGCCGAGGCAGCTTCTTTATTCGTTAAATTACATAAGGCCTTTTTAAAGGGTGATTTCGAAAAATCCGACGATTTACAAGACGCCGCTCGTGACTTTATTGAAATCACGTTTTGTCGAAAAAATCCAATCCCTTTAGGTACTTTGTTTAATACTCCTCTCTTCCTTCCTTTGGTAAGCGTAAGAGAAACAGCTAGAGGCGATGAGGCTGAAACACGTATTTTAAAATTAATCCACGAAAAAGCACCTTCTTTATTAAAGTATCATAAATAACAACGGAGAAAAACCCATGAGTGATGAAGTTAAAAAGTCCATCAGCGACGAAATTTGCGAAAACATACAGAAACATGGTTTTTTACCAATTCCTGTACAAACCTTAAACGAAGAAGTAGAGGCTACTCGTTATTTTGCAGGTACTTTTAACGAGTTCTTAGAAACGGCAAAAGTATTAAATGCAAAAGGCATTTTTGTAGAAACGCTCTATCTCGAAGAAGAAGAGTTTTACTACGATAGTGGCGTTGAAGAGGAAGACGATGAGCTTTATGGCGAAGACTGCCTCTTTAATGACTGCTGTGGCGAAGACTGTGAATGCGACGACGATGACGATTGCGATGACGATGACGATAAGTGTGATGACGATAAATGTGATGACGATAAAGACGACACTTGCGTTTGGATTGATCCCGAAGATTTAGACGGCTTAGATTTAAGTCTTTTACGTCCAGAAATTGCCGATTTCCAAGATCGCATTGGGGAAAGCTGCGGTGTTCGCCTTACTATTCCAGGTGTAGACCACGTCGAAGTAGAAATATTTGCCGATTGGTATAACACATTCGCTTCGATTGTTGACGACGCTTGCGATGCTATTGAATTAGATCCTGCTGCTGCTTTAGAGGAAATGAAAGCCAATTGCAAATCAGCAGAAGACTAAAACTAACGGTATTTTTTTAATTTTAAGCACCTCTTTTAATTTATAGGTGCTTTTTTTTGTCCTAAAAACGCATTTTCAAATATTTTCATTTATTTTTCATTTATTTTTCATTTACCTATTGCTTTGGTGGGTAGGTAATGCTATAATTTCTAAATCCTATTTTTAATTATCGATTAAGGCTAAAATGATGAAAAACAAGAAATACCAGTTTGAAACTTTACAACTTCATGTAGGGCAAGAAAGTCCTGACTCAGCTACTGGCGCTCGCGCTGTGCCGATTTATGCTACTACATCTTACGTCTTTAATGATTCTAATCAAGCTGCAGCTCGATTTAATTTATCTGAAGGTGGAAATATTTACACTCGTTTAATGAACCCCACCTCTGACGTTTTTGAACAACGAATTGCTGCTCTGGAAGGAGGTGTTGGTGCTCTAGCAACAGCTTCCGGATCAGCGGCAATTTCTTATGCCATTCAAAACATCGCCGTTGCAGGGGATCATTTCATTTCTACTTCTAATCTATATGGAGGAACGCATAATCTATTTGCTAACACACTCCGAGACCAAGGTTTATCGGTAAGTTTTGTAGACCCTGCAGAGCTTAAAAACTTTGAAGCTGCTATAAAAGAAAACACGAAGTTGATTTTCGCAGAAGCACTTGGTAATCCTAATTCAGAATTGATTGATATCGAGGCCATTGCTGAAATTGCACATCGTCACGGGATTCCATTGATTGTCGATAGCACCTTTGCAACGCCTTATTTGCTCCGCCCGTTTGAACACGGGGCCGATATTGTGGTCCATTCGGCCACCAAATTTATAGGGGGGCATGGCACTGTAATGGGCGGCGTTGTAGTTGACTCGGGTCAGTTTGATTGGACCCAAAATCAAAAATTTCCTGGCATTTCTAAACCAAATCCATCTTACCAGGGAGTTGTGTTTGCAGAGGCTTGTGGTAATTTGGCTTATATTATTAAGCTTAGGACAACCCTGATGAGGGATCAAGGTGCTACTATCTCCCCTTTCAATTCTTTTCTTTTGCTACAAGGTTTAGAGACTCTTTCTCTTCGAGTTGAACGGCATGTTGAAAACGCATTAAAGGTAGTTCACTTTTTAAAAAATCACCCTCAAGTGCAAAAAGTCAACCACCCGTCGCTTTCTAATGGAACTCAAAAAGAACTTTACAACAGGTATTTCCCAAAAGGAGCTGCCTCTATCTTTTCCTTTGAAATCAAAGGAGATTTAGAAAAGGCAAAAAAATTCACAGAAAGCTTAAACTTGTTTTCACTGCTCGCTAATGTCGCCGATGTGAAGTCACTAGTGATACACCCCGCCTCCACTACTCACTCGCAGCTTTCTAAAGAAGAACTTCTTTCTGCGGGCATTACCTCAAATTCAATCCGACTTTCTATTGGCACAGAACACATCGACGATATCCTTGCCGATTTAGAACACGGATTTAACTCTGTAAAGTAAAAGGAATAATTATGGCAAAGCTATTTACCTCAATAGATCAACTTATTGGCAAAACTCCTATTTTAGAGCTCACTCAAATAGAAAAAGAACTCTCTTTAACAGCTAAAGTTTTTGCTAAACTAGAATACTTTAACCCCACCGCCTCTGTTAAAGACCGCATCGCCAAGGCGATGATCGATGAAGCCGAAACGTCTTTAAAGCTTAAGCCTGGCTCGGTTATCATTGAGCCTTCTTCTGGAAACACGGGCATTGCACTTGCTTCGGTAGCCGCTGCAAGAGGGTTTCGCATTATTATAGTAATGCCAGAAACCATGACTCTAGAACGCCGGCAACTGATTAAGGCTTATGGCGCGGAGCTCGTTTTAACAGAAGGAGCCAAGGGAATGAAAGGCGCTATTGCAAAGGCAAATGAACTAGCGGCAGAAATCCCAAACAGCTTTATTCCTAGTCAATTTACCAATCCTGTAAACCCTAAAATTCATTACCAAACTACTGGCCCAGAAATTTACGAAGATACTGATGGCCATGTAGACATTTTTGTTGCAGGTATTGGCACTGGTGGCACTATCACAGGCGCAGGAAAATACTTAAAAGAAAAAAATCCATCTATTAAAATAGTGGGTGTAGAGCCGACCGATTCTGCTGTTTTGTCTACAGGAATTGCAGGGCCTCATAAAATACAGGGCATTGGAGCTGGTTTTATTCCAGAAACCCTAGACACCAAGATATATGATGAGATAATGACTGTGACAAACGAAGAAGCCGTTGTTACCGCTAAATTGATTGGAAAAAGCGATGGCGTACTTGTGGGGATATCATCTGGCGCCGCTCTTTTTGCCGCTATAGACCTAGCTAAACGTCCTGAAAATAAAGGAAAGAACATAGTGGTTATTTTGCCAGATACTGGCGAAAGGTACTTATCTACGCCTCTTTTTGATGAGTACATATTGTGATTGTTTCAACTAGAGGTCGGTATGCTTTGCGTGTGATTATTGACCTTGCAGAGCATGACACCGAAGGCTATACTCCCTTAAAAGATATTGCCAAACGTCAAGACATTTCGCAAAAATACTTAGAAAGCATTATGACTTTGCTTTCAAAAGGAGAGTTGGTAGAGGCAATTCATGGTAAAGGTGGTGGTTACCGCTTGAACCGAAAGGCCGAGGACTATAAAGTGGGTGACATTCTTCGTTTAACAGAAAAATCGTTGGCGCCAGTGGCTTGCTTGGAATGCGACGCCGAAGCCTGTGACCGCGTTTCTGAGTGTCGAACCTTGCCCATGTGGGATAATCTTAATGTGATGATCAACAATTACTTTAATAGCGTGAGCATTGCCGATTTAGCAAAAGGTCGTGTTTGCCTTTAATTGTTTATCATTTAAACCTTGTTTAACGGGTGTTTTAAAGCTTTACTGCCTTACCACTAGTTTTTAATACTGTATTTTTTCCATAAAAAAATCCCCAGCGTTTGCCGGGGATTTTGATGTTTTAATTTTCTTTTAATCTTCGGAAGATTCGTCTTCGTTAGAGGATTCTACAACCGCTTCACCTTGAATGTGATCAAATGTTTCTTTGGCTTCAACGGAATCTTGTTCGATATCCTCAAGGCTAGGCAGTGCTGCCGCGTCTTGAACCATATCGCCATCGCGAAGGGAAAACGCCTTTACGCCTTGAGACGCGCGTCCTGTCACACGAATGCTATCGACAGAAATGCGAATGACTTGACCGTCGCGACTGGTGATGATTAAGTCATAGTCATC
>DUVD01000239.1 GCA_012841225.1 Fibrobacter sp. | reverse complement strand
TTACTCGAATCGGCAGAGAAGTATGGCAAGTCTTCTTACGGTACTCACCTTAAAAAAGTAGCCGAAGGCAAAATTCGCTACTAATGAAGAGAAATTTATAATGACATCAAAAACAATAATCGTGACAGGTGGCGCCGGCTTTATTGGTGGCAACTTTGTCCATTACCTGCTCGAAAAGTACAACGACTATCGCATTGTCTGTGTGGATTCGCTGACCTACGCGGGTAACCTCGAAACGCTTAATCCCGTTATCAAAAACCCAAATTTTAGTTTTGCAAAAATCGACATCACCGACCGCGAAGGGGTGTTTAAGCTTTTTGAAAAAGAAAAACCAAGTGTGGTGGTGAACTTTGCCGCCGAAAGCCACGTCGATCGCTCGATTAAAGACCCCGGCGTGTTTTTGAATACGAATATTATTGGCACTCAAGTGCTTATGGACGCTTGCCGTCAATTTGGCATCGATCGTTACCATCAGGTTTCTACAGATGAAGTGTACGGCGACTTGCCACTAGACCGCCCTGATTTGTTTTTTACGGAAGCCACGCCTATCCACACATCAAGCCCTTACTCGGCGAGTAAAGCCGCTGCAGACCTTTTGGTTTTAGCTTACCACAAGACTTTTACTCTTCCAGTGACTATTTCTCGTTGTTCTAATAACTATGGCCCGTACCACTTTCCAGAGAAGCTAATCCCTTTGATGATCGCCAATGCTCTTGCTGATAAGCCCTTGCCAGTTTATGGCGATGGGCTAAACGTACGCGATTGGCTTTATGTGAAAGACCACTGCTCGGCAATCGATTTGATTATTCATGAAGGGCGCGTGGGCGAGGTTTATAATGTGGGTGGTCATAACGAAATGACAAACATCGATATTGTAAAGTTAATTTTAAAAGGACTCGACAAGCCAGAGTCCTTAATTAAGTTTGTGGAAGACCGCGCTGGTCACGATAGACGCTACGGGATTGACCCGACTAAAATCCATAACGAACTCGGTTGGCTCCCCGAAACCAAATTTGCCGATGGCATCAAAAAAACAATACGCTGGTACTTGGATAACAAAGCCTGGTGGGAAAAAATCCTTAGCGGCGAGTACCAAAATTATTACGAAAAAATGTACGGAGAGCTGTAATGAACAAGTTCAAATTCACTTCGACTCCTATTGCTGGATTAACAATTATAGAACCCACTGTATTTGGAGATCATCGCGGTTATTTTATGGAGACTTTTAGTTCTCGCGAGTTTAAGGAAGCGGGCCTGCCCACGCAGTTTGTACAAGACAACGAATCGCATTCCAAACAAGGGGTGCTGCGCGGGCTTCATTTTCAAAAGAAAAACCCGCAAGGTAAATTAGTTCGCGTTACCGAAGGCGAGGTTTTTGATGTGGGTGTAGACTTAAGACCCGGTAGTGAGACTTATGGAAAGTGGTTTGGCGTGATTCTTAGTGCCGAAAATAAAAGGCAGTTTTATGTACCAGAGGGTTTTGCTCATGGCTATGCGGTACTTAGTGAAAAAGCGACTTTTATTTACAAATGCACTCGATTGTTTGACCCTACAGATGAAGGGGGTCTTTTTTGGAATGACCCCGAAATTGGCATTAAATGGCCTATTCCAGAAGGTGTCGAGATTTTACTTAGCGAAAAAGACAAGTACCATCCCACGCTTAACGAACTTTAGTTGTAATTAGCCTTCTATTTATTATCTTATGGCTATGAAGTATATCTTAGTTTTATGTACAGGTAATATTTGCAGAAGCCCTACAGCGGAATACTTACTGCAAAAAACTCTTGGCGAAGAGTTTGAAGTCAAGAGTGCAGGTCTCGCGGCACTAGTCGATCATGCAGCCGATGAAATGGCCATTAAAGTGGCATTAAGTCATGATTTGGATATTTCTAAACATAGGGCTCAACAAGTGACCGAAGAGCTTCTACGTTGGGCAGATCTTGTCCTTGTAATGGAATCGGCCCAAAAAAATGATTTAGTAGCGAAATACCCCTGGTTGGAACCTAAAATAGAACGCTACGGAAAACCCGTAGAAGTTGATATTCCCGACCCCTATCGCCGTCCAGAGAATGCCTTTGTGATGGCTTGGAATTTTATAGCTAAATTCACCCCTTATTGGGCAAAAAAAATAAAAGATTAATAAGGACTTTTTATGGTTAATTTGATTCTTTGTGGCGGTTCTGGTACTCGTTTATGGCCTATTAGTCGAACTCTAATGCCTAAGCAATTTGCTCGTTTATTTGATGGCACTTCGCTTTTTCAACGCACGGTAGAGACCAACGCTAAACTGTGCAGCACACAATTTATTGTAAGCAGTGCAGAGCAATATTTTTTGGCAAAGGATCAACTAGACGCCGTGTACACGAAAACGGCAAAGTTCCTTTTAGAGCCTATTGGCAGAAACACGGCTCCAGCTATTGCGCTCGCTTGTTTGAATTTAGATCCCAATGTGATTATTTTGGTGACGCCTTCCGACCATGTTATTAAAGATACAAACGCTTATTTTAAAGTGCTCGAAAAGGCGCGTGCCTTGGCGGAAGCGGGTTCGCTAGTGACTTTTGGCATTAAACCTACGTCTCCAGAAACGGGTTATGGTTATATTGAAGCCGATGGAGAAGAGGTTAAACGCTTTGTAGAAAAACCAGACGAAGCTCAAGCGCAAACGTACGTTGATGCGGGTAATTTTTATTGGAACAGTGGCATATTCTGTTTTAAGGCTTCTACCTTTTTAGATGAGTTAAAAAAACACTCTCCTGCTATTTTAAAGGCTTGTGTAAAGGCTAACGATAATGCGA
>DUVD01000238.1 GCA_012841225.1 Fibrobacter sp. | reverse complement strand
CTGTATTCCGCATGAGAAATTAATTCTCCTGATATTATATCTTTTGCATATACATATAAATCCCCTTTAGTATCCGATTCAACTGTTGAAACAGTAGTTGTGGTATTATTAATCGTATCACTGCATGATATTAATAAAAACAATAGAATTAAAAAATATCGAATCATTCTTTCTCCTGATACGTAAAATATATCTATTCCCTTCCTTTCTTGCCAATAGGAATATTTCTCGCAGTTAGGCTTTTTTACAAAAAAAAAGTCCGGTTAAAAGAACCGAACTTAATTATATAAATAGTGAGAAAAAATTAATCCATACCGGCATTAATCATACGTTCGTAAAATTTGCGGTAAGCGTCTTTTTCTTCCGTCTTACGCACTTTAATCGCTTCTTCTGGATGAATATTGAGTGAACCGCAAATCATCTGAGGAATAATGTAACCCCATTCGAATTTATCTTTGAGCGGCACAAAAAGCTCTTCAATAGCATCAAGAACAGGACGAATATCGTATTTCGGATTTTTAAGAAAGCCGAGCAGCAATTCTGTGGTACAGTTACCAGCGCCACGACCAATACCAGAAACCGTGCAATCTAAGTAGTTTACGCGTTTAATAATCGCTTGAATCGTATTGCTAAAAGCGAGCTGTTGGTTGTTGTGACCATGAAAGCCAAACTCTTTTGTCTTTACATGCTTGTGGTAACGATCGACGCACTGATCGATATCTTCTTGGTAGAAGTAGCCAAAGGTATCCACTAAGTAAAGCACATTTGCTTTGCACTCTTCTTCTACTTGTTGAAGCGCTTCATCCAATTCAGGACCTCTATCACGACTTACCGCCATAATGTTCAGGGCCGTCTCGTAACCTAAATCAGCAAAGGTATTCACTAAATCAATACCCTTGTCGATATTTTTAACATAACTCGCCACGCGGACCATGTCATAAGGGCTTTCAGAAGCGGGCTTAATCGAATCCATGTCTACACGACCCACATCAGCCATTACCGATATTTTCATATCACTTTCAATGCCATCTTTTAATTTCCATAAAAGATCGTCCGAGCAAAACTTCCAAGGCCCATAATCTTTAGGATCAAAAAGCTCAGCGGAGTTCTTATAACCGACTTCCATGTAGTCGATGCCAGCGGCGCTCAAAAGCTCGTACAAACGACGAACAAATTCGAGGCTAAAATTGTGCTTGTTCACTAACCCACCATCTCTAATAGTGCAGTCTAAAACTTTAATTGTATCGTAGTACATGTTGATCTCCTTATGATTACCCCAATAAGGTAAAAACAAAATGAAAGAAAGCGCTAAAAATGATTGAAAAGGCATAAAATAACCTCTAATCGACGCTCATTTTGCGGTAATAGAGTTCTCTAACTAAAGTTTTATATATATTTACCGCATATAATGAGGTGAATATGCTTTTCATACATGAATATCCAGATTGGACTCAATTCCGCTACAATAGTAAAATGGTAATGATGGCTTTGGGCGAAACCAGACTAATGCAAGGGCGTCTTTTAGGCAGTATGGAGGCGCTTAGCGCTGATTTGAGGAAATCCGCAAATAATGCGGTGATTAAAAAAGAGTTTGAATCTTCGTTTGAAATAGATGGGCGTAACCATGAATTGCAGCAGCATTCTACAGCGACCCTTATTCAAGACTACATTCGCTTGCTAGATAACTTTAGTACCCCACTCACAGAAGAACGTCTCTTCAAGTTGCAACATCACATTAGCCAATTGCCTCTAAAAAAATGGCGTCAAGACCCAATGCTTATAAGTGCGAACAACAAAGAAGGCTTTTACAAAACTCTCTCTCCCGAGCGCATCCCCAGGGAAATGCAACAGTTTATGGAATGGTATAACGACTCCTCTAAAGATCAAGTGCTAGTAGCAGCACTCGCTCATTTTAGATTTGTAACTATACATCCCTTTCCAAAGGGCAATGGTCGTTTAGCCCGCTTAATTAGTGATGTGGCACTTGCCCGAAGTGAAAAATCTGTCGCTCGTTATTACAGTATGTCAGAGGCGATTCTCAACGAAAAAGAGCAGTATTTTGAAATACTAAAGCGCGCCCAATCCGGAGATGGCGATTTAACAGAGTGGCTTTTATGGTTTACCAAAATCATGCGAAAAGCACTAAACCAATCACTTCAAGTTCACCAAAAAATTTTACAACGCGCTCAATTTTGGAATGCAAATTCTCACCTTATATTTAACGACAGGCAAAGACTAATGCTCATTCAATTGCTAGACGGCTTTGAAGAAAAACTCAACACGCGAAGCTGGGCTAAGATAAACAAATGCTCCACCGACACCGCGTTAAGAGACATCCAAGATCTTTTGAAAAAAAACATATTAGAAAAAGACGCAGCCAAAGGCAGAAGCACCAGCTACCAAATAAAAAGAGGATAATGCTATTTTTTCTTTGCTATATTATAAAACGAAAAGCTTAACAAGAGACCATTATGACCCATATTAATACCCGCTGCATTCAATCTGGTTGGAAACCCAAAAAAGGCGAACCTCGTGTTTTGCCTATTTACCAAAGCACTACTTTTAAATATGATACCAGTGAGCAGATGGCCAAATTATTTGACCTAGAAGAACCGGGTTATTTTTACAGCAGGCTCCAAAATCCCACTAACGATTTTGTAGCCAAAAAAATTGCCGAATTAGAGGGCGGGCGTCAAGCCATATTAACGGCATCCGGGCAAGCGGCAAGCTTTTACGCCGTATTTAATATTTGCGAAGCCGGCGATCACTTCGTGAGCACTTCCGCTCTTTATGGTGGTACCTTTAATTTATTTCAAGTAACCATGAAAAAGCTCGGTATCGAGGTTACCTTTATCGATCAAGACGCTCCTGCAGAAGAAATTCAAAAGGCATTTAAACCTAACACCAAATTAGTATTTGCAGAGACCATCGCTAACCCTGCAGGTAACATTCTCGACATTAAAAAGATGGCCGAGATTGCACACAAAAACGGTGTGCCTTTAATTGTAGACAACACTTTTGCCACACCCATTCATTGTCGTCCTTTTGAATTTGGCGCGGACATCGTTACTCATTCCACTTCTAAATACATGGACGGTCACGCTTGTGCATTAGGTGGCGTTATTGTCGATAGTGGTCATTTTGACTGGAGCGCTCACACCGAAAAATTCCCTGGGCTCAACAAACCAGATGAATCTTACCACGGTTTAATTTACAGCAAGACTTTTGGCCCAGACGCTTACATCACCAAAGCCACAGTACAACTCATGCGCGATTTGGGCTCCATGGCATCTCCACAAAACGCATTTCTTTTAAATCTCGGTCTTGAAACGCTCCATTTAAGAATGCAGCGCCACTGCGAAAACGCATTAAAAGTAGCTGAGTATTTAGAAAAGCACCCCAAGGTTGCTTGGGTTAATTACGCCGGTCTTAAATCAAGCCCCTACTACGAACTCGTTCAAAAGCAGTTCACTAATGGCCTTACCTGTGGCGTTATCGCCTTCGGCCTAAAAGCGGGCAAAGAAAATGCAATTAAATTTATGGATAGCTTACAGATGATCGCTATTGTGACACACGTCGCCGACACGCGCAGTTGCGTTCTTCACCCAGCAAGCCATACGCACAGACAGCTGAGCAACGAGCAGCTATTAGCGGCGGGCATCAATCCCGATTTAATACGTCTTTCTGTAGGGATCGAACATGACTCCGATATACTAGCCGATTTAGAGCAAGCGCTGGCGCTGTCCTAATTATTTTTTTCGAACCAAGTAAATATTTCTTGTTCGTTTAAGGGTTTAGAGTACAAAAACCCTTGCCCCATATCGCAGCCCATTTCTATAAGCAGTTTTTCAGTAGCTTCGTCTTCAATACCCTCAGCAATAACCTTTAACCCTAAATTATGGGCTAAGTTAATGGTGGATTCTACAATATAATAGGTGTTTTTCATTAGACTTAGCTGTCGAATAAAAAACTGATCTAACTTAATTATATCTATGGGAAAGCGGCTCAAATAAGATAAAGAAGAGTAGCCCGTCCCAAAGTCGTCTATTGATAACTTAATATTTAGATTTTTAAAGCTTCGCAAAATCAAATTTACTTTTTCAGGATTGAGCATTAACGAAGATTCTGTGATTTCGAATTCAATACATTGTTTTTGAATTTTATATTCTTCTAAAATTTTTGCAACACGATCTAAAAACCCTGGGTTTACAATATTTTTTGGTGAAATATTAACCGATATAGTAGGGTAAAAACCTTTCGCGTTAAATTGAGCGAGTTTAGATAGACTCTCATTTATCACAAAATCAGTAAGCAAGTGAATTAAATTGGACTCTTCTACAAGAGGCACAAAATCCAATGGTGAAACTAAACCTTTTTCTGGATGATTCCAACGAATCAAAGCTTCTAGGCCTATTGTTTTTTTGGTAATCAAATCGATTTTTGGTTGGTAATATAAAACCGTTTCATGTTTTGTAATAGCCGTCGGGAACTCACCTAAAAGCAACAGATTTTTTTTGGTTGTTGGTTTATTTTGATCATTGTAAATAGCAGAAGATATGCCATTCTTCTTAGCATGAAGCGTAGCCATATTCGCTTTCTGAAATGGATTCATTTCACACTGCCCTGGCTCGTAATCGGCAAGCCCTATAATAAATTCGGCATAAAAAGGAATATTATTAATAATATAAGGTTTATGAATACTAAGTTCAATTTGATTCAAGCAAAGCTTTGTACTGTCACATTCTATTAACACATAAAATTTGGAAATATCTGATTGAATAAAAATGTATTTTTCTTTGAAGATGCATTTCATTCTCTCGCTTATTTCTTTAATAAGAGACAAGCAAATTTTCATTCCAAAATTATTAATAATTTCTTCTACATTAATCCAAGAAACAGAGACAACATTTATTTTTACTTTTCGATTTAAAAAATCAATGATGTTTTGATCTAAAGAAAGCCCGACCATATTAGACAAACCTGTTTCTAAATTATGAGTCGAAATATAATGGATTTTTTTTATGTAGGTTTTTAATAAGTCCGTGAACACTCCAACAGTAGCGCCTACTATAAAGAAATAAATGAGACGATAAACCCAATTTATTAATTCTTGAGGTTCTCCAGTAATTGTATCGATGGGCATTAAAGGGCCAAGTAAAAGCCCTCCAATAACGCCAATAAATGCGCCCCCTTTAAAGCCCCAAAAAATTCCTGCAAAAATAATGGAGATGTACATCGTATGCGAAAACACATACTTAATACCTCCTGTCTCGTAAACCAAAAAATAAATTAATGGAAGACTCGCAATAATCACAACAGAAAAAATAAAATTCATCGTCTTACTAGACAAAAGTAGCGCTTTCACAGAAATATCGTTATCATTCTCCATATAGGCTTCCTCTCTTTACCATCTTTATAAATAGATATAACTCCCCAAAGTCCTTTATAAGTAAAATAACTTTTTTCTTCCCTTTAACACAAAAAAAAACCGCGATTATTTAATTCTAAAACCGGCTTCTTTAAATACGGCTTCATTAGCTGTATTTTTAGTTGCTACTTTAGTTATCCAGTCATATTCTGCTAAACCAGCTAAGCCCACTTTAGCACATACCTGTTCACGGGCTGTATTATATGTTTTTAATACCTGTACTTTTTCTTGATCTGTTGCTTTATCAATTTCTTCTGACCATTTAGCGCCCAATAATACTAATCCCGCACTAGCATCTACATACTGTTTTGCTTTTTCAACGGTTATCACTGTTTGTGGAGGAGGGGGTGTAAATGATGCAACTGGCACAGGGGCGTTTGCTTTTTCTAAACTCAATTCTGGAATGCCAGGCGTTAATTCATCATCCTTATCGCAAGCAACCAAAATAAAGGAAGCCAACAGAGCTGCTGTAATAATAATGCGCTTTGTCAAAATAGACCTCCTTAAGTAATAATAGCGGTTCAGGGACTTGAACCCCGGACCTGCGGATTATGATTCCGTCGCTCTAACCAACTGAGCTAAACCGCCAAAGTCTCTCAAATTTATACAATAATCTGCTAAAAAACAAGATATCCTTTACTTCTTTCTTTGATTTTAAGCAAAATTAAAATAAATGGACTTTAGTTTCTAGCTCGCCAGAGTAACATTCGATAATACGCCACGCAGGGTTAGAACTTTTCAGGCAAAAGTATGGAGTAAATTCATCGATTATCATTTGAGATGAGGGGCAAATAAAAACCTTTTTATTTCCAAATCCAGCCTCTAAGCTTGAGTGATAATGACCACAGAATATAAATTTCAAATGGTCTATTTTATTGAATGAAAGCTGAACTTCTTCTATGTTTTCTAAAGCATACTTTGCATCCATAAAACGATGACCCGCTTTACAAGGAGGGTGATGCATAAATAATATAAAGTTTTTCTCTATTTTTTGAGCTTCGGCTTCGAACCACTCTAATTGTTTAGAGGAAATTCGATTAGAAGAACTATCTAAAAATAATATAGTGCTGTTTGCAATTTCTTTTTTATAGTAATACTCGCCTTCTTTAAAATCTTTAGCGATGCCAAAAATTCTATCCATTTCTCCTAAATCATCGTGATTTCCTGCAATAAAACACCAGGGTAGCGTATAAGAATTCATTTCTTTCGCAATAAACTCGTACGAGCCTATTTCCGCATTATCAGCCAAATCGCCGGACAATACCAAAAGATCGCATTTTTCTTTTTTTATCTCTTTTAATGCTAATTTAAAATTCTCGCGTACATCTATTCCTTGAACTAGATCTTCGGTGTTTCCAATATGAGGATCGGAAAGTTGTGCAATTTTAAAATACCCTGATTTTTTTTGCGCCATATAAATAATCAATTAAAACATTTTTAATATAAGTCATTCACTTTACAAAAAGAAAATAACTAAACATTTTATCCCTATTTATTGGTGTAAATCACATTTCTTTTGTTTTTCAACTTGTTTTAGGTAATAATTTGTGAATTGATGTTATGAATAAAACTTTAACATCAACTCACATTGAAAGTTGTGAATTACTTGTCTTTTCTTTAATAAAAATTTGTTTTTTTCTTTTAAGGATAACTTATTGATATTAAACAATTTACAAAAAATAAAATTCAAATCTATTCACTACTAACACCACCATTATCATTACTACTTATATAAATAATTAATAATAATAGTATAGATGTTTATAGTTCTATTTCTGAAGAAGGCATTTCACATCCCCCTTGAAAAACAGCTCCATTTTCAATTATGAGTTGTTTTATTTTAATATTTCCCATAAACTTAGAACTGGATTCTAATGTTAGTTTTTCTATGCATTCAATATTGCCTTTAATCGTACCAGCGACGGTTGCATTGTTTACTTTAATCTCACCTTCAACTAGACCTGTTTTTTCTATGATAAGGTCTCCAGTGATCTTAATGCTTCCTATAATAGTTCCTGCAACTCTTACATCACTATCACCAATAACATCTCCTTTAATAGTTGTACTGGTGCTTATTTGAGTAATATATTGATCTTCGTGCTTGGCCATAAATACCTCTAATTAGTAGTTAAAATATAATTCTGGGTTTACAAATGATCCATTTTTAATAATAGCATAATGTAAATGAGGACCACTAGTCTTACCAGTATTACCGATAAAACCAATAATATCTCCTTTTTTCACTAAACTACCTTTTTTGCTTTTTATGGATTTTAAATGGGAGTAAGAAGAGACATAACCATTACCGTGGTCGATATCGATGGTTAATCCTAATTCACTTTTACTTTCAGAAAAAATAACCTTTCCAGAAGCAGTGGCAAATACAGGGTCTCCAATTTGAGCAGCAAAATCAATTCCTCGGTGGTTATTTACCACAGAGTATTTTTTACTGATAATACCAACAACGGGGAGTATGTTTGGAATTTTTTCAATTTTTTGCTTTTCTTCATAAGATCGCCAGCCGTACACCCCATCAAAATCAACTTGCGTTTTATGATAATGTTCATAATTAAATTTGTTCTTTTCTAATAAAGCGCTAATTTTTGCTGAGTCATCTTCAAAATAGGTATTCAACAAAACTTGAATTTTTGCTTCCATTATATAAATAGAGTCTAATAATTTAAAATCATTTTCATAAATTCTTTGCTTTTCTAAAAGTTCATTATTTAATGCTTTAAGCTGGGGATAATTAATAAGTATGGAGTTAATTGCTGCAATTTTATAAATAAAAAAAGCAAGAGCCAATAAGAAAATAAAAAACAGAATTTTAAAAAAATGATAAGTCGCCTTTGAAATTCTAAATATTTTTATTTTTTTTGAATTTTCGGGAATGACTTGTATAGTATAAATAATTTTCTTCACTTTTATCTATCCATTATTTCTTGAATTCGATTGAGATCCTCTAAAGAATAATAATCTATAATAATACTTCCCTTAGAAAAATTTTTTTCTTTAGAATTAAGAGAAACTCTGGTACCAAAAAAATCGGTTAATTTTGTGATAAAATCCTTCATATTTGGATCCATCTCATGTGTTTCTTTTTTAACAACCTCTTTTTTATTCTTTCCTATCTGTTCTGCTTCTCTAACATTCAAACCCTTTTCAATGATTTCTTTAGCTACTTTTTCTGGATCAGTAATGTCTGGGCTTAATAAAGACCTGGCGGCACTAGAGGATAATTTCCCTTCTTCAATCCAGCTTTGTACTTGAATAGGAAGTTTTAAAAGTCGAATACTATTAGTAACGACTGATCTAGACTTTCCAATACTCTTTGATAAGTCTTCATGTGTGTAACCATAGTTTTCAATAAGTTGTTGATAAGACTGTGCTATTTCTATAGGGTTTAAATCGACTCGTTGAATATTTTCAATTAAAGACCATTCGCCCATATTTTTATCAGAAAGCAACTCATGAACATAAGCTTCTATTGTTTCGAATTTTGCGATTCTTGCTGCGCGGGTTCTTCTTTCACCACTGACAATCTGATAGCGTCCATTAAACTTTCTAACGGTAATGGGTTGAATTAAACCGTGTTCTTTAATTGTTTCTGCTAATTCATTAATATCATCTTCGTTAAAATGACGTCTAGGTTGAAAAGGGTTAGGATCAATTAAATTCAGATTGATCTCTAAAACTTGAATTCCTTCTTTTTTATTTTTTTCTTGAATGATGTTGTCTGTTTCTTCACGTTGGCGGTCTTTAAAAATATTATCAAGACTTCTACCTAAGGCTAATGATTTTCTACCCATTATTTCTCCCCATTAATAATTTCTTCTGCTAATCTAACGTAAGCTTGTGCTCCACTACTTTGAACATCATATAAAATTGCCGGTTTACCGTGAGATGGAGCCTCACTCAATTTAACGTTTCTTGGTATAATGGAAACAAAAACTTTTTCAGAAATACAATTTCTCACTTCTTCTGCTACTTGTTTTGATAAACTAAGACGAGCATCGTACATAGTTAAAAGAGTGCCTTCAATTTTTAATTCGCTGTTGAGGTTTTTTTGAACCAATCTAATGGTGTTAAACAATTCAGCCAAGCCTTGAAGTGCATAATATTCGCATTGAACAGGTATTAACACACTTGTTGCTGCAGTTAGTGCATTTAAGGTTAATAAGTTTAAACTTGGAGGTGAATCAATAATAATAAAGTCATAATAAGGTTTGAGTATTTTAACAACGCGCTCCAAACGTCTTTCTCTACTCATGGCATTAACTAACTCTATTTCCAAAACTGCTAAGTCTGGCCCAGCAGTAATAATTTTTAGAAATTCTAAATGAGTAGGTTTAATAATATTTTTAATGGCCTCATAATTTAGATTTTCTGGGTTTTCGGCTAAATGAAGTGTTTCGTGAATATCTTCTTCTTGTGCTTCATTGAAGCCAACTCCTTGAGATGCGTTTCCTTGAGGATCCATATCTATTAATAAGGTGTTTTTTTCTAGGGCTGCGAAACTGGCCGCTAAATTAACAGCGGTTGTTGTTTTGCCGACGCCCCCTTTCTGGTTGCAAATAGCAATAACTTTAGTCATAAATTCCTTTCATTACAATCGCGTAATGTTGCGGTTCTTCGGGTAATTGATATTCTGTGATCTTAATGTTTTTTAAATGAGTAATGCTTTCTAGACTTTTGAGGGTAATAAAAAGGCCCGTTGGTTTTAATTTATTTTTTGCCCTTTCCCAATCGTTTTCAAAAGAAGATAGTGCCCTACAAGAAATAAAGTCTAAGTTATACAATTCAGATGTTTCAAAACGTTTGCCAATCACTTTTAAGTTTTGAAGGTTTAATGTCCTCTTCACTTCTTGCAAAAATGCAACTCTTTTGGTGCGAGGTTCGACAGCATAAAAAGAAACTTCGGGCAAAACAATAGAAAGGGGAATAACAGGACATCCTGCTCCGGAACCCATGTCAGCCCATGATTTATTAGAAAAAGTTATGGAATTATTTTTTAACACAATAAATGGCATTAAGGAATCTGTAATGTGCCTAGAAAGAAATTTTGATGCATCATTCTTTGAAATTAAATTTGTTCCTTGGTTTGCGTTTAAAACCATATCTGAATACGAATATAATTTTTCCAAAGTTTCTTGTGGAAAAGAAGTATTAAAATCAGAGAGGAAGCGTAATAATAAAGATTTTTGATAGTCGGTAAATAGATGTTTCACGTGAAACAATTTAGCTTAACATTTATTTTAAAGCAATAATAAAACAGAAGTTAAGTTAATGAGTTTCCGAAGTATAATGTTTCACGTGAAACATATTAAGAAAAAAGAAGAAAAAAAGGTTTTTAGATGGAAATAGAAAAGAGTACACAAATGGAAAAAGAAAGGATATGGCTATTTAAAACAGAGAAGAATATTCATGCTTAATAAGAGTTGTTATTAAATCACAACCACTAAATCCCTGTTTATATTTACTTTCCTAAAATGTGGATAGTTTGTGAAGATGATTTTTTTTAAGAAAATGTTTCACGTGAAACATAGATGTGAAAAAAAAATGAAAGAAACTGATAAATGTTGATATTTTAAAAAAAAACATCTTAGGATAAATAAAAACATTAAAATAAGGCAAAAAAAGACATTTAACCTATTTATATGATGTAATGCTTATAATTGTATTTTGTTGATGATTTGTTAGTAAATAGAGGATTCTTTAGTTTTTCCTAAAAAACGTCGATGAGTCCAGCCGTACCAGAGAAAGCGCTTCTGGTTAATTAAACCTTCTAACCAATGATGGAATTGTGAATACACCTCAATACCATCATTATTTAAGAGACTGATCTTTTTTGCAATTAGGATTCTTTTTCCCCCTTCTTCTCTTATTGAGCAAAAATAAATAGGGGTTTGAGGCCGGTGTCTTAAAATAAAATCGGGAAGAGGATTGCATAAAACGGGTTTATTTAAGAAATGAGATTTGATGGGTTTTGACTTTCTGTAGTCTTGATCAGCAATTAAACAAAATAATTTTCCTTCGTCAATAAGCTTCAAAATCATTTTAGGATTCTTAATGAATGTAGAATAGGTAATCCCGTCTATCG
>DUVD01000237.1 GCA_012841225.1 Fibrobacter sp. | reverse complement strand
CCTACTTCTTTTTGAGCAATAATCCCATTTGGATTTTGAAGCAAACGCTCTATAGGTTTTTCAATTGTCTGAATATACACCCATTTGTTCTTCGCAATCGTTTCTGAAAAAGTGGTCATAGTAGTAGAGCGGCCACTAGAAGAAGGCCCCGCAATTAAGACAAGTCCACTTTCTAATTCTAAAAAATCCTTGCAAAATGCGGGCAAAAATAAGTCATCAAAAGCGACACTTTCTAATGGGATAATTCGGATAGCTAAGTAGGGCGTCACATCTACCCAAGTGACGGAAAGCCTAGCACGCCCAGCTCCTTTTAATGCGAAAGTCTTGCTAAAATTTTTGCCGACTGTTGATTCTCTACCATCGACGAAACCCCTTGATGCCTCGGCGAGCCATTGGGTAAGCTGGTTGCTTTCGATTCGCATTTCGCAGGCGTAATGAAGCGAACCCGATTGACGAATAACAATGGGGCGATCAGCATAAAGGTAGATATCTGTTGAACCGAATTGACGGGCGAAAGAAAGAATCTGTACCAAAGACATCGAGGTGTCTATAGACTCTGGTACTGTAATTTCGCCCTCGCCAGTTTCTATTGCAAATTGGTCGGGAAGCGCTTCTGTTTCTTTGGTTATTTCTAACTCAGGTTCTGGTTTTAATTGGATATTAGTGATGCTCGTAGACTCGAGGCCAGAAATCACCTCGACTTGCATAGGCGCCGAAGAGGCTGCCCCGTATGGGCTGTTGCCTTCTAACTTTATAGGCTCTTCTTTTAATTCTGGCGCAGCACTTTCTTTTACAGGTGGCAAAGAAACCGTTGGTTTAGGAATTGGCTTTGGCGTTTTGGGTTTGGCAACAGGAGGAGCTTCTGCAACCATTTTTTCTTCCAGCGATTGCACGTAAGCCAATACTTTCTCATACGTTTTTTTATCGAGCACACCAGCATCAGAAAGCACTTGACCAATGTCTTTATCTTCCTTGATTTTTCCCCAATGCTCTTGGATTTGCTCATTGGTCACCAATTGGTTTGAAAACAAAACCTTAGCCATGTATTGGTTTCTCATAAAAAATCTCTCCGATTAAACCACCAAGAAGCAATTGCCAAAAACACACCAATGTAGCCTAAAGCGTACAAGGTTTGCCAAAACAAGTACATTTGAGGTAGAGCGATATCGTGAACAACATAAGAACTAATGTTATAGCGGTACAAGCCGGGAAACACCGCGTGAATAATAACCGCCACTTTTTCCATTAATACGCTGCCTGCGCCTTCTACTTCTCCCATGCGCTGTACAAACTTAACTTGCTCTAGCAATTGGTTGGAGAGGTGGCCTGCAAAATAGACTCCAAGAGTAAAAAGCGTGCTTAAAACAGGCGTGCTAAAGCTAGAAAAAAGCAAAGCGACCGCCACCACAATAGCCATTTCACAAAAGACGAGGTAAATCGCCTGCAACAAGTAAAACGAGGGCGAGGAGTGCGTCAAAAATAAAATGGCATAGTAAACAATGGACAATAAAATCAAATGGCTAGCCACTACACCTAAGAGACCAATATACTTGCCTACAATAAAAGAGACTCGACTAATGGGCTTAGAGAGGAGCGTTAATACTGTTCGCCTTTGGATTTCTTTTTGCACAAGGCTTATTCCTACAAAAATTGAAATCAAAAGACCCGATAAGGACATGATGGTGAGTGTGGTCGATTTAATGACGTGAGCGCGGTCAAAAACAGACCACTCGCCTAAAAGAATGCTAAAAAAAGCAAGACCGATTGCCAAAAACACAATGTTGTAAAGGATCTTGTCTCGGATCGATTCTCTAAAAGTATTTAATGCAATTATTCCAATATGACTAAGACTCTGCACGGGCGATTTCCTCCGTTAACACATCTTCAAGACTGGGGCGCTGGTGATCTATTCGTTCAACAGAAACACCTGCATTAAGGCAATAGCTTAAAAAGCGATCTTTTGCTTGTCCATCTTCACAAACCCACTCGTCGGGATGCACAGATGCTTTGATTCCAGGGGGTAAATCCTTGATATCAAGTGAGCTTAATACTTTTACGCGGTATTGCACAAAATAAGACGAAGTGATTTCATCCATCGTTCCTTCGCGGACAATGCGCCCTTCGACAATCATCGCCACGCGATTGCTAATGGATTCGACATCCGAAAGCAAATGACTTGAATAGAAAATAGTAACTCCTTCTCGGTTTAAAGAGAGAATCGCTTCGCGGAGATCACGACGGCCCATGGGATCTAATCCGCTCATGGGTTCATCTAAAATCAATAACTCTGGCTTGGATAAAATCGATTGCGCAAGGCCAACTCGCTGCATCATGCCTTTGGAGTAAGTGCGTAAGCGGCGATCTATCCAGTCTTTGTTGGCGTGTACTAAACCAAGCGCCCAATCCATACGACTATTCAGTTCGGCTCCCTTAAGCCCGGCTAAACGGCCATAAAAAGACATGAGTTCGCGACCAGTAAGGTAATCGTAAAAATAAGGTTGCTCTGGGCAATACCCTAAATGAGCCCTGCTTTTAACAACCCGAGGAGAAAAACCAGCCACCATAATTTTTCCAGAATCAAAATTGAGTAATCCGGTTAAAACTTTAATGGTGGTAGACTTACCTGCCCCATTAGGCCCAATGAAACCATATATCATGCCCTTCGGCACATTTAGCCTTATATCCGTTAGGACTTTTTTAGACTTCATCAAAAAACCAGTTCGATACGTCTTGTTCAAACCCTCAACTTGAATCATCCTAACCCTCTCTTTTAGCCATCTTTTTTTCTTTTTTATTTACCACATAATAAAAAGCGGCCCCAACAACATAAAACGCTATCCCGGCATAAAAAACCGGGTTTAGAGAAAACCCTTCTAAAGCGGGAAACAGATTATAAAGCAATCCACCACCAAAAAAATAAACCAGAACAAGGATGGTTCCTAATACGCGAAGAACATAAGTCGATATAACGATCTTGCTCATAAGAGTAAACTCCTCAAAGTAAAAAACAATGCTTTTGAAAAATACTCTTTTCTAAAGAGATAAAAAACCAAAAAACGAATTAAATATGCGTTTAAGCGCGGATATGAATCGCAGAGGCAAATTCTTTAAGAAGAGCAGCGTCTTTCTTCGACTCCCAAATGGTTCCCGTCACAATAATTTGTGCTCCAGCTGCTACTCGTTCCGCTGCTGCTTGAGGCTCGCGAATGCCACCACCGACGATAATTTTTAAATCAGTCGATTTTCTTGTATAGGCGATATGCTCTACTGGAACAGGAAATTCAGCGCCACTACCAGCTTCTAAGTACACATAACGCATGCCCATAAGTTCAGCGGCTACCGAATGCGCCATAGAAATTTTAGGCTTGTCTGCAGGTACAGGGAGAGTAGCGCTAATGTACTCAACTGCGGTGCTTTTACCGCTATTAATCAATTGGTAAGCGGTAGGAATTGCCTCCATCTGTAGCGTACGGACGAGTACACCACCCCGCACTTGCTCATCGATGAGGTAATTGGAGTTTCGACCACTCACAAGGGTCATAAACAACATGGCATCAAAGCCAGGAACCACTTGGCTAGCGCCACCTGGAAAAAGAATCACGGGAATACTCACCGCTTTTTTTAAGGCAGCCACCTGAGAAGAAAGGTTAAAATTGCCCATAAAAGAGCCTCCCACCAAGAGGAGGTCAGCGCCATTTTCTGCGGCTAAAACGCCTGTTTTCATTAAGGACAAGTCGTCCGAGGTATCTGGATCCAGAAGAACTGCAAAAAGCGCGCCACGACGCTCTATTTCGGCGTTTAACAACGTTTCTATTTTACCAATTTTCATTTTGTCAGTTTTTCCTTTACTAAATCATGCACTGCAGAAACAGCCGTAGCCATTTTGTCCAGTTCACGAGTACCAGCTTGAGCGCGATCGGGGCGACCACCGCCCTTGCCTCCTGCAAGTTCCGCCAATTGCTTTACTAGGTCGCCCGCTTTTAAGCCTTTTTGCTGAACTCCCTTTGAGGCCACAACGGCAATGCTACCGCTATCGCCTACACGGTTAAATAAAAAAGCAACCGAACTTTCATCCAATTTTGCCTGAACACCGTCAAGTAAATTTTTGAACTTTTCTTCTTCGAACTGGAGTTCTTTTGCAAACACAGAAACACCTTCGATCAAAGTGGCATCTGTTAAAATCTCTTGAGCAGCGGCCATCGATAATTCAAGCTTTGCCGACTGAAGGTTTTTTTCTAATTCTTTGGCGCTTTCAAAAGCAGCGTCAATACGGCCCACAATCATCTCATTTTTACAACGTAATTTATCACGAAGGGAGCTGAGGACTAAGCTGTCTTGACGCAAAAGCTCTAGCGAGCCCATTCCTGTGACCGCTTCAATACGGCGAACACCTGCGCTAACGCTCGATTCGGACGTTATTTTAAACAAACCGATTTGGCCCGAATTGGACACATGCAAGCCACCGCATAATTCCTTAGAAAACGAAGACATACTAACCATGCGAACGTCTTCTTCGTACTTTTCACCAAAAAGAGCAATTGCTCCAGAGGCCTTGGCGTCTTCGAGTTTCATTAGCTCGGTGCAAACCGGCAAGCACTGCATGACCTGCTCGTTGACGAGGTTTTCAACTTGAATCAACTGCTCTGGAGTGAGCGCACTAAAATGACTAAAGTCAAAACGCAAGTCTTCTGGTGCAACTCGGCTACCGTGCTGAACTACATGGTCACCGAGAACTTGCCTTAAGGCACCGTGCAAAAGATGAGTGGCAGAATGATTGCGGCGTAAATGTAGTCTCAACTCTTCGTTGACCGAAGCAGAAAAAACGGCGCTCATCGACGACTCATCTAGAGTTCCTTTTGAGATTTTACCACGGTGGATAATGGTGTCGTTGACTTTAATGACATCAAAAATTTGTATTTCAATTTGCTTAGAAACCAAGGTGCCCTTATCGCCCACTTGCCCGCCCATCTCGGCGTAAAAAGGAGTGGTTTCTAAGACAATCGACAAAACGCCTTTGTCTTCGCGGTAGCGGGTTATTTTGGTTTCACAAGAAGGCAAATCATAACCAACAAATCGAGTCGACACCTCAGAAAACGTAGTCCAGCCCTCGGAAGCCATGGTATTGACGCTTTGCTTTTGAGCTGCACGTGCACGGCTTTTTTGTTCTTGCATCGACTTTTCAAATCCCGCTTCGTCAGTACTGAGCCCTTTTTCTTCTGCTAAAAGTCTGGTTAAATCGGGAGGAAATCCGTAAGTGTCGTACAAGGCAAAAACCCTGTCTCCTGGAATAATTTTAGCACTGCCAAGCTCGGCAACAATCTTATCAAAACGATCGAGACCAGCATCCAAAGTCCTAATAAAGCGATCTTCTTCGGCATGGATTACTTCGGCAACAAATGCCTGGCGCTCTTTAATCTCGGGGAAGGCATCGCCTACTGTTTGAGCAAGCACAGGAACTAATCTAGAGATAAAAGGCTCTGTTTGCCCTAAAAGCCTGGCAAAACGACTCGCCCGTCTTAAAATTCGACGCAGCACGTAACCTCGTCCCTCATTGCTCGGTAAAGCACCATCAGCAATGGCAAAAGAAATTGAGCGCAAGTGATCGGCAATGACGCGATGAGGCGTTCCATCTGGGCCTTGGTCATAAGGCACACCACTCCATTCGGCAATTTTTTGAATAATAGGAGAAAACACATCGGTATCGTAATTACTCTTTACGCCTTGTAGAATAGCGCACACACGTTCAAAGCCCATGCCCGTATCGACATTTTTAGCCTTAAGTGGAACAAGTTCTCCTGTGGATATGCGTTCGTACTGCATAAAAACATTATTCCAAATTTCGATGTAGCGATCGTTAGTGCCGTTTACCCCAAGAACAGGATCAGCAAAAGTCGCCTCTTGGGTGGCTATATCACCACGGTCATAATGAATTTCGCTGCATGGACCGCAGGGGCCTGTATCGCCCATTTCCCAAAAATTACTGTCTTCATCAAAACGCATAATGCGGTTGTCAGGCAACCCAGAAACACGAGACCAAATGGCGGCGGCTTCGTCGTCGTCTTTAAACACGGACACAAACAAACGATTCTTATCGAGATGCCAAACTTCTGTCAAAAGTTCCCAAGCCCAAGTGATGGCTTCTTCTTTGTAATAATCACCAAAAGACCAGTTACCAAGCATTTCAAAAAAAGTATGGTGATAGGTATCGCGACCAACTTCATCGAGGTCGTTGTGCTTACCAGAAACTCGAATGCACTTTTGGCTATTACAAGCTCTTTTAAGGCCTTTTGGATTATCGCCTAGAAAAATCGCCTTGAATTGGTTCATGCCTGCATTGATGAACATTAAAGTAGGATCATCTTGAGGCACAACAGGGGCGCTACGAACAAAGGTGTGGCCTTTGGATTCAAAAAAGTGAATAAAGGAATCTCGAATTTGAGCGGAAGTCATCTTATTTGCGGACATAATTTTTTGCCTAAACTGAAAGTAATCTATTTCTGCTTAAATATAGCAAAAAAGCCCTCGTTCTAAATGAAACAAGGGCCCTTTTACGCATAAAACAATAAAGTTACCTAATTGTTTTTACAATGCTTTGAGTGGCAAAAGAACCACCACTACTCATTTTGACAAAATAAACTCCAGGGGCTAATTTGCTAGCATCTAAAGTAGCGTTTTCGCTTAAATTATTTTGTTGTAAAACACGACGCTGCTGCACGTCAAAAACAGAGAGAGTCGAAACTGGTTTATTCGACGAAATCAACAGGTTGTTTCCAGAAAAACTAACCCTGAATTGAGGACTTGAATTAACTGTATTTTTAACTTGAGGAAGCGCTAGTGATGGGCCATTTTTTTTAACAAAATGCGAGAGCAAGCGAATGTAACTCACTTGATAACCGTCGCTAGGCTCGGTGATCTCCCAAGAATTTAGAGGCCAGCTCGTGTTAAAATCCTTGTACATTTTAGCGTTAGGTTCGCCAACAGGAAGTGTTTCTGACAAGCAGATGGCATTGTTTGCGGCCCCAATTATAATCCTTAATAAAGGAGCGATAACCATCTTTAGAAATGGCTCCCGCAAAATCGTTGCTTTTAACAAATGCGGCATTCAATTTTGTTTTCAATTCGCTTTGAATAGACTTATCGACGTTATCCATTT
>DUVD01000236.1 GCA_012841225.1 Fibrobacter sp. | reverse complement strand
TAATTGGAATACTCACCTGCACCTAAAAACATGGTAAAGTAATGCTGCGCATAATACTCGCCAACATTAATAAAAAGATCTCTTGATAAGGTATCTAAGTCAATTAATGGCACAGATGTTGCTTTAGCCACGTTTCTCATGTAAATAGGATAACCGTGATAAGACTCATAAATAGAATCAGGGTTGGTAAAGCTAGCTCGGCGAATAGGAGATAGTAAAATAGGATAAGCGCCGCGCGATTTAGTCTCGTTAACCATTGCAGTTATTTTTTCAACAAAAACCGCTTCCCCTGTTTTATACCCGTTGTCATTTGCCCCGAACATGATAAAAACATAGTCACCACTTTTAATTAAGTTACGTACTGGTGTCCAGTGATTATTATAATACGTCTCGGAAGTCGTCCCGCCACGACCGGCATTATAAACATCGACAAAGGCATTGTTAAAAAAATAAGAAAAATCTTGCCCCATGCCTTGCTTAGGGTAATAACCGGCGTTCCAGTCTTGCATCGTCGAATCACCACACATGTAAACAGTGATTTTAGCACAAAGAGTAGAGGCAAGGGTTAAAAACAAGAACCCCATTAAAAAATATAAATGCTTATGGATTTTTAACATTATTGCTATCCTAGTAAAAATCTTTGGGAGCTTGGATAAACCACACTCCCAAAGAATCAAACATTCCTTTTTAAAAGGGGAAACACTCGAAACACCTTAGAATGAAGACTATTGCATTACAGCCAATTTGCTTCGAGAAAGCACCTTGTTATTGAAGTGCACTTGCACCCAATAAACGCCCTTAGCAAGAGGCTCTGTAGCCACCGAAACATAATTTTCACCAGCAGAGACGTCCTTTACATAAGAGCTGACTTGGTTACCTAGCATATCAAACGCTTCTACTTTCACGCGTCCATTAGAAGAGACCTTTAATAAGCCCGTTTGAGGTTGATAAGAATCGACAGCGTAAATAATGCGATTAACGGATTCAGTTCCCGAAGCCAAAGTTACTCCAGCCACACTAAAACCAAAGATGTCGATATTAGGGCCACCCTCAGCCATCGTAGAAGTTAAAGTCAAGTTGTTTTTACCGCTCTTAAGTTGGATAGCAACGCTAGCCTTTTCCCAAGTAGTCCAAGCGCCCGTGGCAGGCAAGGACAACACACCTAAATTCGCTCCGTTTAACGTAAGGTTCATATCGCGAGAAGCAGCACCTCCGTTAGCGTAAGTAATCCAAAGCGTGCTACTTGCGGTGTTTTGTGAGTTGAGCGTCCAGGTGCCAAAACTCTGCACACTGTTATCAAAATTATAATAACCGCCTTGAGTCCAGCCTGTGTTTGTCTCTTCATAAACGCCAGTACCTTCATGTGGGTGAGCTGCATTCACTACTGATAAAACAGGCGCAGCGCTGCTAGATGATGGTGGTACCACACTGCTCGAAGAACCTGGAACTTGAATGTTACTAGAAGGGACTAAATACACGTCTGGTGGCGTAATGCCTTTTTTAACAGCGTCCGGCAAGAAATAACCTAAATGAGGAGGTTGATTGTAAGCCACATTTTGCCAAGCAATCGACAAACGATATACAGGATCGTGCATTAGGGTGTATACGCGGTGAGGAGAAGGAATCGTAGTAGTAAAGATATTGATTTGAGCGGGATTACTGCTATTATAATAAATTATTTCTTCACGCCAGTCACCAAACAAATCTGCCGAAATATTGGGGTTTGCTTTAGTACTGTTAATTTCTTTAGAGTTATTGAAATTGTAGGCTGTAAAAAGACGTGTTGTGCCATTGCCATTCCATTTATCTAATTTGGTTCCATCGAGTAATTCATCGTAAAGATCACCATCCCAATAAATGCGGAAGTTGACGGAAGGCTTGTTGGTAGAAATCGATTGACCCTTCACATTGAAAACACTAGCATCGGAAGAGCTCCACATTTCAAACCCACGATGTGTAGAATCAATATCGGCAGCAAGACCGCGACCATTATCAGTCCCTGTTTTTTTACCAAAAATAACTGAGCCTGTTGGGCTTCTTAGCTCATAACCATAAGCAGAAGCTTTGTTTTCATGAACGCTCCATACTTCTAAACCCGCTTTATCTGGATCCATATCAGACAAATGCATTGCATCCCCGTGCCCAAATCCAGTACGATACAACAGAGTCCCATCATGTTTTAATGCAGCAGCACCCATAATAATTTCATCAAAGCCGTCACCATTGACATCACCTACACTTAGATTATGGTTTCCTTCTCCATAAAG
>DUVD01000235.1 GCA_012841225.1 Fibrobacter sp. | reverse complement strand
GGAGACTGTTTATACCTTACTGATGGCCCAGCACTCTGGTGGTCTCGTGAAAAGGATTGCATTCGATTTGAAATGAGTTGTTCTACTGATTTCGGAACAATTGATTATTTACATATCTACACTGCAGAAAAAGACGACCATTCGCCTGAGAAGCTCCACCCGACGTACTCTGTTTTTCAAACCAGTAGCCAAACACTTTCTGTTAAGATTCCTCTAAAAGATTTTCGCTATGTTCGTGCCGAAAGTGAAACCTCTAAAGGCCATTTTGCTCTCACAAGCGCTGCATTTGCTAAAGAAATCTGAATCTAAAATTGTATTCGAATTTCTGTTCCTTTATTTTCTTTAGAATCTAAAATCACTTTTGCGTAATGGGACTCGGCAACATGTTTTACAATAGCTAGGCCCAAACCCGTTCCACCCGTTTCTTTAGATCGACTTTTATCTACACGATAAAAGCGTTCAAAGATTCGTTCCTGACTTTTTTCTGGAATACCAATTCCAGTATCTCGCACAGAAATACTTTTTTCATCGACAAGAACTAATACTGACCCGCCTTCACGATTATAACGAATCGCATTATCCATTAAATTATAAACCATTTCAAAAAGTAAGCGCCGATTGCCTTGTATTTTTGTTGCAATACCTTTTACTTCCATCACTATCTTTTTTGAAGCTGCTATTGGCTCTAATGAAGAAGCACATTCTTCTGCAACCGAGAATAAATCTACAGAATCTTTGGCCACTTCTTCAAATCGAACCTCATCTAATTCTGCTAACTTCATTATATCTTCTGTAAGCATAAGCATTCGCTTGGATTCCTGATGAATTTTACTTGCAAAACGAGGAACGTCTTCTGTTTTTACCATATTATTTTCAATCATCTCAGCATAGCCGAGAATAGAAGTCAATGGTGTTTTTAATTCATGAGAAGCATTGGCTGTAAATTCTCGACGCAATTGTTCTACTTTATTTTTTGCAGACAAGTCCATAAAAAGACAAATGACTCCCACAAATTCGCTTAACACAATCACTGGACTTGCAAGCACTTGATATTGCTTTCCATTTAAAGAGATCTCTTCTGAAATGCGCTTACCTAAGAAAGCCTTATCAATAAGGTTGTTTAAATGCAAGTTACGAGAATAATAAATAATATGACGAAGTTCGTGTTCTTCTGGAACATGGAGTAGCGTGCTTGCTTCTTCATTAATCATCACTACACTTTTATTTTCATCCAGAAACAATAACCCTTCGGGCATGTTCTTCATCAAAACAGACAATTTTTCTTTTTCATTAGCAAGACGTTTTAATTCATGTTGCGTATTTTTACGCTGTTTATTTATTTCAACAATAAAAGGAACCAGCTCATGATAAATAAAGGTATTATCATCAACGACATGTTCTGAATCTAAGCGAGTAATCATTTCGTGAATTGGTTTTAAAAAAAGCTTTGTGAGCCAAAAAGCAGATATAATAGACAATAATACAATGGCGACAAAAAGCAGAATTAAGAATGGATATACAGAAGAGAAAATAGAGAATAAATTTGTTTTTCTCATCGAGAGTCTTAGTACATGACCATCGGGAAGCTTCTGTGCAAAATAATACACATCCGTTTCTAATGTACTGGAAAATCTAAAACTTTCACCAGAGCCTGTTTTTAAAGCACTTTGAATTTCTGAGCGATTTAAATGGTTTCCCATTTCTGCTGATTCCTTTTCACTTTCAAAAAGAACATGACCTAAGGAATCAATCAGCGTAATTCGAATAATATCAGAGACAAAAGGAGCAAGACTTTCTGGTCCTTCTAAATACGAGTACACTTGAGTAATAACTCGCGATTCTTCTTGCAAATACTCTTTAACTTGATTTTCCATTCTATAATAAAACGCCCCTGCCGTCACAAGAATCGCAATGACTGCCGAGAAAATACCCATGTAAAATAAATTAAGACTAATTCGATCATTCATATAACTCTTCCGCCTTATAACCTACATTGCGTACGGTTTTAATAATAGAACCATGTTTCTTTAATTTCTGACGCAATGTTTTTATATGCATATCCACGGTTCTCGTTTCCATTAAAAAATCAACACCCCAAATTTTATCCATTAATTGTTGCCTTGAAAAAACAATTCCAGGATTAGAAACAAGTACTCTTAATAATTCAAATTCTTTATAAGTTAAATCGCATACATAGCCATCGATCGTTACTGTATGCTTTAATACATCTATTTCCACAGGTCCTAAAACAACATTTTCTTCTGCACTTTGAGTTGCTGTGCGACGTAAAAGGGCTTTCACTCTGGACAAAAACTCCATGATTCCAAAAGGCTTGACTAAATAATCATCTGCTCCAGAATCAAGTCCCTTGACTTTGTCTAATTCAGTTGTTCTAGCGGTTACAAAGATGACTGGAATTGATTTAGTCGCTGGGTTCTTCCTGATTTTACTGAGAATAGAAAGACCATCTTCATTAGGGAGCATAATATCTAAAATAATCAGATCTGGTTTTTGCATTGATAAAGCTTTAAAAAAGGCAACGGGTTCTCCAAAAGCCATCACGCTATAACCCGCTCCAGTCAATGCGTAGGTTTCCATTTCTCGAATTTCAGAATCATCTTCCACTAAAAAAACTTTCATTATTTTCCTTTCATATCTTCATCATGTCCAATATAGCCACAGCCATTACGCTCTCCAGTTATAGAGAAAATGACCCATTTAGCAACATTCACTGCATGATCACCAATACGTTCAAAATACTTCGCTATCATTAATATATCAATTATTTTTTCCCCATTTTCCATGTTTTCACGAATTGCAGTAATTAGATTGCGCCGAACGGAATCAAATAAATCATCTACCACATCATCATATTCACAGACGGCTTTGGCGAGCTCCAAATCTTTCTTTACAAAGGCATCCACACTTTCTGTAACCATTTTTCGAGTGGCATCTGCCATTAAGGGGATATATTTTAATTCTAAGCCTTTTTCAGAGTCTGCAGGAAAAGTCAGTACTATTTCTGAAATATCTGCACATTGATCCCCTATGCGTTCAAGATCTGAAACCATTTTTAAAACGGCTGAAATTAAACGCAAATCCCTTGCTACTGGTTGCTGACTAAGCAATAGTTTTAAGCAAAGTGTTTCTATTTCTTTCATTTTTTGATCAATTTCTCGATCAAATTCAATGTTTTTTTCGGCCACTTCTCGATTTTCATGAACCAAGGCATCAATGGCATGTTCTAAGGCTTCTTCTACTAAAGCCCCCATTTCCGTAACTCCTTGATTAAGTTTTTCTAATTGGATTTCAAAACGAGCTCTCATTATCCAAACCTCCCTGTAATATAATCTTCTGTTCGTTTGTCTTTTGGAATAGAAAAAAGCGTTTCTGTCTCATTAAATTCAATCATTTCTCCTAATAGGAAAAAGGCCGTTTTATCTGAGATTCGAGTGGCTTGTTGCATATTATGCGTCACAATTACAATCGTATATTTTTTCTTCAATTCTAATACTAAGTCTTCTATTTTTGCCGTAGAAATTGGGTCTAAGGCACTCGTAGGTTCATCCATTAATAAGACTTCTGGTTCTACAGCCAAAGCTCTTGCTACGCATAAACGCTGCTGTTGTCCTCCCGACAAACTTAAAGCGTTTTTCTTTAGTCGGTCTTTTAATTCATCCCAGATTGCCGCATTTTTCAAAGAGGTTTCTACGATTTCATCTAACTTGACTTTGGAGCGAATGCCGTGAGTCTTTGGACCATAAGCAACATTTTCATATATGCTCATTGGAAAAGGATTTGGCTTTTGAAACACCATCCCTACCCTTTTGCGTAAAGCATTCACATCTATTTTACCGTATATATTTTGCCCATCTAGTAAAATTTCACCTTCTATACGACAACCTTCTATTAAATCATTCATCCGATTGAGTGATTTTAATAAGGTCGATTTACCACAACCTGAGGGTCCTATAAACGCTGTGATTTCATTCTTTTCGATATCTAAATTCACATTTTTTAACGCCTGGAACTGCGTGTAAAAAAGATTCATATTTTTAATATTAATTTTTGCTGTCATGATTTTTTCTCTATTTTTTTTGCCATCATTGTGGATAGCATATTAATTAATAGAACAATTCCTAAAAGCATTACGGCTGTTGCGTATGCTTGGTTTGTATGTAAACCCTCTTTCGATAAGGCATACATGTGTACAGAAAGAGTTCGACCTGAAGACAATAAATTTTTTGGAAGCTCTGCAACAGTACCTGCGGTATAAATCAAAGCGGCAGTTTCTCCCACAATTCGACCTATGGATAAAATGACTCCTGCTAAAATACCTGGTATTGCCGAAGGTAAAACGATTCTAAAAACAGTCCTTAATTTACCAGCGCCTAAACCGAAACTTCCTTCACGAAAAATATCGGGAACTGCCTTCAAGGCTTCTTCAGTAGTCCGCATCATTAAAGGTAAAATCATAATCGCCACCGTAAAAATACCAGCCAGCAGAGAATACCCCATTTTTAATGAGGTTACAAAAAACAGCATACCAAACAAGCCATAAACAATCGAAGGGATTCCAGCTAGCGTTTCTGCCGTAATACGAATCACTCCAACCATTTTATTTCCGCGTTTGGCATACTCCACTAAATAAATGGCTGAAAAAATTCCAAATGGAACCGATATTAAAAGAGCTCCTATAACCATAATAATTGTATTGACTATAGAAGGCATGAACGAAACATTTTCAGAATTATAAGTCCATGAAAACAAATCAAGCGATAAGTAGGGAATCCCTTTTATTAAGATGTATCCAATTAAAAAAAGGAGTGTAAAACAAGTTACTGCTGTAGCTAAAATGACTAAAACTTTTAAGAATAAAGAAAAAGGATATTTTAAATACATATTCAATGTCATCTTTTAGCCCTCTTCATAAAAGAAAATGAAAGATTGATAATTAGAATAAAAACAAAGAGTACAACCCCTGTTCCTATAAGTGCCTCTCGATGTAAATCAGCGGCATACCCCATTTCTAAAACGATATTTGAAGTTAATGTCCGAGCGCCATTCAAAATGCCGTTAGGGATTCTCGCCTGATTCCCTGCCACAAGAATCACTGCCATCGTTTCACCAATCGCGCGACCAATGCCTAAAACCACGCCCGCCATGACACCAGAAGTAGCTGCAGGCAATACGACAAAAAAAATACTCCGTTCATGAGTGGCACCAAGAGCAAGTGCTCCTTCATAATATGAAGATGGAACAGCACGCAAAGCGGATTCAGCGACCCCTATAATCGTAGGTAAAATCATGATTCCAAGAAGAACAGAAGCGGTTAAAATACTACTTCCAGAGCCTCCTAGGTGTACCCTTACAAAAGGAACCAGAACGATCAAGCCGAAAAAGCCATACACGACAGAAGGAATTCCTGCTAATATATCAATGGCTGGTTTTAATATTTTATGTAGGCGTGGTGGACAAAATGAGGCCATAAAAACCGCCGTCAAAACGCCAATCGAAACCCCAATTAATATGGCTCCCGCAGTAACATATAAACTTCCCAAAATCATTGGAAAAATTCCATAACTGGCTGGTTCATCCGTTGGTGACCATTCTGTGCCAAACAAGAAAGAAAAAACACCTATTTTACCGATGGCAGGAAGGCCTCCAGCAAAAAGGAACACACATATTAAAATAACTGCAAAGATAGAGAAAAGAGCGGCGCCCAAAAAGACGCCCTCCATTATTTTCTCTTTATATTTTGC
>DUVD01000234.1 GCA_012841225.1 Fibrobacter sp. | reverse complement strand
CCGATTTAGAAAAGTTTGGGGCCATTATTCATAAAAGAGTCGAGCGCCCTGATCACGATCGCCGCTTTGAAACCCACCTAAAAAAAGAATTGAGCCTTTCTAACCCGATTGTCATTACCGAAAAAGATTTTTCTCGGCTGAGCCCAGAGATCAGGAACAACCCTCTTCTTTTTATGGCTGAGCAAAAAGTGGCTATATTATCCCGCTCCATCTCATAGGTTGGGCATACATCGGCTAGCGTTTAATTAAATTATAGGCACTGATTAGCCCTTTTCCATAGGTTTTTTATGTCTACACTCATGCGCTCTGTGTCTGGAATTCGAGGAATCGTAGGTGATTCACTTACACCATCGGTTTTATTGTCTCACGTCAAGGCTTTTTTAGAAATCACCCAATCCAAGAAAATTGTAATCGGTCGAGACTCTAGGCCCACTGGAGAGGCTATCTCTAATTTTGTAGCTGGCTTTTGTCGCTTGGCTGGGGTTGAAGTCATAGATGTTGGCCTTGCTACAACGCCAACGGTTGCCATGCTTGTCACCCACACGCACTCTGGCGGAGGCATTATTATTACGGCGAGTCATAATCCGGTAGAATGGAATGCGCTTAAGTTTTTAGATGCGGCAGGTCTTTTTTTAGGACCCGATATGGTACACCAATTGTTTCAAGTGGCGGATAAGGGCGAATTTTTATTTCCAGATTACACTCAAGTAGCGGGCCATGCTCTTTTAGAAAATGCCGACGACATTCACATTAAAGGCACCCTTGAGATTCCTTTTGTCGACACCAATGCTATTCGGGCTAAAGGGTTCAAAGTGGCAATCGACGCCGTAAATGGCGCAGGCTCCTTTATTTTACCTCGTCTATTAGAAGAATTAGGTTGCGAAGTGGTTTTAGTTCATTGTACGCCTAATGGGACTTTTCCTCGTGGCGCAGAGCCGCTTCCTGAAAACTTAACCGATTTATCTAAGGCGGTTAAAGAAAATGGCTGTGCAGTAGGGTTTGCACTAGATCCAGACGCCGACCGCTGTGCTTTAGTTGATGGCAAAGGCGTTGCTATTGGTGAAGAGTATACTCTTGCTATTGCTATAGAAGAGGTGCTTTCTCAAAAACCAGGCCCAGTATGTGTGAACCTATCAACTTCCCGCATGAACGAAGACATTGCCGAAAAGTACGGTTGTACTTGTTCTCGTTCTAAGGTAGGTGAGATTAATGTCAGTCTTCAAATGATAGAAGAAAAATGCATAATCGGAGGCGAGGGGAATGGAGGGGTGATTTTGCCCGCGCTACATTATGGCCGAGATTCATTAGTTGCCGCGGCTCTCGTATTGAGCTGGATGGCTCGTCATGATGGCGGGCCAGAAAAATTCGTGTCCGAGAATCAACGTTATGCAATGCCCAAAAAGAAATTTATCCTAAACAAAAAGTCATTAGCTCAAATATTTGATACTGTTAAAAAGGAATTTGAGGGCTGGGAACTCGATTCTAGAGACGGCCTTCGCTTTGCAAAAGGCAAGTCGTGGGTGCATGTTCGAGCATCTAATACAGAGCCCGTTCTTCGCGTCATTGCCGAAGCGCCCTCTAAAGAAGAAGCCGAAGCCTTGTGCCAAACAGTGGAAAAAAACACCTAATCGGCGTATTAAAATGAATCAATTAAACGTTCAATTCGTAAACGTTTATGTCTTCTTTTGAACACTCGACAGCAAATAGGCCTTATTTTACCTTTTCTTTTGGCGTTATTGTTGTTAAGAAGGCCTTTTTAAGTATTGGCATGACAATTGCATATACTAAGGTAGAAACGACAAGTTCACAAAAACAAAAAGGAGACACTTTATGATTCCAAACCAAACTGTACCAAGCACTTTTTTTGGGTTAAAAGACTTCTTTAATAACTTGACGGACTCTGCCAATGTTTTTCCAGCTGCCTATGTTTATCAAGCAGAAAAAGGGTACACCCTAGAAGTAGAGCTCCCCGGAGTTAAAAAAGAAGCGGTCTCTATTGAAGTAGATCGAAATATTTTAACTATTAAAGGCACCCGCAAACGTGGCGAAGCAGAAACGAATTACGAACGCTCTTTTCGCGTTAACGAAGAAATCGATATAGAAAGCGTTACTGCCGTCATGGAAGATGGGGTCCTAAGCCTTTCTTTAAGTAAGAAAAAAGAAGCCGAGGCCAAGAAAATTGTAATTCAGTAAAAAACACAAACAAGGAAAGCCCTTCTTAAGAAGGGCTTTTTTTTATTTAGGCTTGCTGGATGTTAATACAAAAAGTGAATTAATACCATGCTTATGATTTAAAAAAACCTCGATATAAATCGATTCGTTTTCTCATTAGCAAGCTATTGTACTTTGCTTTATTCAAATTTAATTCGGCGACTTCAAACTTATTTTTTTGCTCTAAAAAATCAGTGTAGGCCATTATGCCATAGGTTCTGTGCTCTTCTGCAACGCGGAGTACTTCTTCCGCAGCTTCTTTTTGCAGTATGGCTGCTTCCCATTGGAGGTCTGCTGACTCCGCATTTAAATAAAGAAGCTCTATGGCATTTTCCAAACTTTTTTCGGTGTCTCTTTTGTTTAAGCGTGCTTGGGTTACGCTTATTTGCGCTTGTAAAACATTAGTTGTTGTAGCCCCGTTATCTATGAGGGGAATATTAATCCCGAGCGAAAGATTGTGCGAATAGCCGTCTTTTACTTGATTGCCATAAGCACTTGATTCCCAAGCATTGAGGCCTGTAGAAGCAGAGGCACCTAAAGAAACGATAATCGAATTGGTTTTGCTTGCAATCGCCTCTTCTTTTTGAGAGGCGAGAATGTCTATGCTATCAGCCAAAAGCCCTGGGTAATTTTTTTGAATATCTGTAAATAAATCGGCTAAAGTAGGTAGAGGAGGCATTTCATTAGGATTTGTTATGTTAAATTCGGGCGCTTCTATTTTAAGCTCGCTTTCCCTAGGGATTTCTATCAATTGTCGTAGGGATGTGCGCCCATTTTCTACCGTTTGTTCTGCTAAAAGAACCGCCGCTTTTTTTTGAGCGTGCTCTGATTTAGCGAGAACTAAATCTTTTTGAGTTAAACTCCCTGCCTCAAATAGATATTGTATATGCTTTAAGTCTTCTTCTGCTAAAAGAAACGCGGCGCGTGCAACCTGCACGTTTCCTTCTGCAGCGAGTAGAGAGATATAGCTGTTCAATACTGATTCTTGTATTTCGAGCCAAGTTTGTTCTATTTGAAAAAAAATACTTTGCTTTCTAAGCAAGCGGTTTTCAATGGTGAGTGTTGTGGCACCACCATCCCAAAGCTTCATCGAACTAGAAAGACCCAGGTTCAATCGATAGTGGTCTTGAGGTCCACTTTTAAAGGGGCTGTCGTAAAGGCTTTGATTAATGCTAGCAGATAAATTAGGATAACGCTCATTTTTAGCCTGTTTTAAAGAAACAGCCGCCTTCTCTTCGCTTAGTTTTACAGATTGCAGTTTTAAACTCGCTTTTTTAGCTTGAGCCATACAATCAGACAAGCTCCAATGTGGCGAAGTCGCAAAAGCATTAATGACGGTTAAAGAAACCGAAAGAAAAAATAGGTGTTTTAAAGAAATCATACCTCTTTTAGATGTTTCAAGAGGTACTAAGGTTGCACGGGAGGTGCCGATTCTACCTTTTTATTTTCGGAGAGTTCGGGCTCTTCTGTTGATTCGAACAATTCATCCATTTGTTCGATGCGGCGAATTTTGCGTACCTTAACTCGCTTTTTGGTGTCGAGCGTTCTTGCTATGGCATAAGAGCCAATGCCCCCTAAAACAGGAGTAAAGTAAGGTGATAAACTGGCAAACAAACGCCATCTTTTGGCCACCCCTAACAGAGACAGGGGTACTGCTATAATTACGCCGACAAAGTTGCCAATACGGCCATAGCGCCTATTGCGACGCTCGCGCGCTCTAATGCCTTTAGCGGGTTGCAAAGCTTGTTGAGTTAAAAGCCCCGCTGCTATAGAGCCCGAGACAGCAAAAAAGCTACCAAAAACAAATTTGAATGAACTGTCTTTTTTGACACTCCCACCCGCGAGAAGCCAATGTAGCGCAGAACCAATCAGAGCAAAGCTTAAAAGAATTTTGGTGACGAAGGGGCTTTTGAATTCATCGTCGATGCACCAATTGACAAAGTGTTCGCAGTTGTTACTGTAGATATAATAAGACCTTTCGTATAGGCGCTTTTTAGCGCGCTCCACCACTTCTTCTCCAGTAAATTTGGGATGTGGGTGGGTCTTAATTCTATAACCGTGGCCGTCGCAAAAAAAATTGATAGACGTTTTTACGATACTTCCATAGCGGAGTAATTTCGGTAGTTCGCCAAGCTCTTTATAGCCAATAGAGCGAGCCATTCCCGAGTAATGAATTACTTTACCTCTACCTATATAAAGCCCATGATGGTTATACCCTTTGCGAGAAGTAACCAGGTGAGCCCCTATTGGTGGTTCTGGAAGCGCTGAAATATCCACTTTTGCCATAGTCTGAATATAACAAAAAGACTTTGATAAACAAAGTCTTTTTCGTGGACGATACTGGATTCGAACCAGTGACCTTTGCCGTGTGAAGGCAACGCTCTAAACCAACTGAGCTAATCGTCCTTG
>DUVD01000233.1 GCA_012841225.1 Fibrobacter sp. | reverse complement strand
GTATCTAAATCGAGATACTGAGATGGAGCTAGGGAAACGCCGCGGCCAATAAAACCGCTATCGCTTAAAATGGGCAAATCCTGACTGACTAGGTTTTCGAGTTCTTCCATGTGAAGAACAGCCATCACTCCTTCTTCTTTCTGGAATGGCGTTTGTTTTAGCCAAGCGGATTTTTTAAATCGGATTTGTACCGACTCTGCTTTTGAAGGAATGGAATCGAAACGCACCCAAAGAAGCGCGGTTTTAGAAGCGGGGTCAAAATGATCAAACTCAAAAGCAAGAGAAGCTTCGTCTGTAGAAGTGAGCATTATTTCAGTAGAATCATCCCAAGAATCAAAGTCAAAATTCGTACTATCTAAACGCACTGGTAGCACAAAATGATGGAGCGTTTCTTGTGGTACAAATTCTTTTAATGAATAGGTCAAAGTGAATTCTTCGATTTCATTTTCATAAAAATCAATCGCTTGAATTCCATCATAACCATCTTCTGTATAGTAGCGGAAATCCGCAAGCTGAAGCCAATGTTCTTTTGATTCCACTTCCATTAAGTCTGGCAAGAGAAGCGAATCGCGAGAGTCCATTGTCTTAAATACAAAACGAAGATCGCCCTGTTCTGACTCGCCATAAATTAAAGCCAATTCACCAGAAGGCGTGTTTGCAAAGGTAAACGAGCCATCTTCAGCCACGTCTTGTTTTTGGTTTTGACCGAGCACGCGCACCCAACCACCAGACTTACCTAAAATGCGACTCGAGATAAATTTAGAGGAACGAAGCACAAGCGTATCGGAGCCAAGAGAGAGTGCCGATAAAGATTCTTTTTTCGCTAAAATCACAATGGATTCTTCTGAGCTCACGTTCTTAAATTCAAACTCGCCCTTCGTGTTCGTTTTAGTTTCTAAAGAATCTGAAATCGATTCTGCTTCCCAATCATCATAATAAAGTACCACACGAACGTTTGATAAAGGTTTTCCGTCTTCGGCAATCACCACACCAGCCATTGAATTACCAATGTCTGTAACTCCGTGAGCCGTCGGTTCTGTACAGCTCCAACAAAAAAAAGAAATGAAGATACAAAGACAAACATTCAAAAGGGATTTCATAGATCCCCCTTATTGATTAACACGCTCATCGGATACAAAACCACCATCAGTTCATACACCTTTTCTATTTCTTTATCACCTGCCGCACGCGTAATGATTTTTTTGCGTGCTTCTTCTAACACGTTCACCGCATAAGCATACGATTCTTCTGTCATAGAAAGTGTAGTAAATGCAGAGAACCTTTCTTCCTTTTTTTTGGATTCTATGCACCCAATCGCGTGCTGAATGTACTCTCGACGGATTTGGCGTAAAGAAATAGGGGAAACTTTTGTGGCATCGAGCATTAAAGAGGTGGCCTCATAGCGGCCGTTGCCCAAATCTCGAATTAAGCCCCATTCTTCTAAACTTTTGACTGCCACGCGGGCTTCTTCTGTGCTGATTACAGGGTCTAAAGAACGAGCGAGCTTAATATAATCGCCATTCCAATCGAGATGCACCACTAATTCTCGAAGCACAGGATAATACCATTTTGAAAAATAATCTTGCTGACCATGCGTGATATGAGTGAACTCTAGCTGTTGCCTTATTTGAAGAATTTGATTCCAAGCTAAATCGCGTTCTTCAGGACGCTTTGCCTGATTGTAATCAACCAAGGCTGTAAAATACTGCTTTTGAATGGCACTAAATTCAATTGCCTTGGCAAGCTTCTCAATGGATTTGATGGAAAGATTAAAACGGCCACGAATCACATTTAAGCAATACGAAGACGAACTAAAGCCTGCTTTAGCTGCGAAAAAACGATGAGAGAAAACAGGTTTTAGACTCTTTTGTTCTTCAAAGTAATCTTCTAAAAACCTTCGATAATCATCGTAATCAAAAAGATGCTCTATGACTTTTTCCATAACGATAAAAATATATTATTTACACATTTTTCATATATATTAATTTCAAAAGCCTTTATTTTAAGGCTAAAAAGAATCAATAATCACAAAAACAAGAAAAGTTTTTACACACTATTTAAAAAAGTAAAAAGAAAATCTTTATTTATGACTTTCTTTTCTTCTAATACCTATTTTATAACTCCTTTTAAAAAGAGCCGACATGTTTAATCAACCGATTTTATCTCTTTTAATCCTTTTGATAACAAGTTTAGGATTCACACAGAATCAAGCCATCACCATTTTAAAAAACCAACGGGTCAAAATAGACGATAACCTATTTATTGAATACACTTATTCTGGACACGAACATGTCTCTTATTCTTCAGAAGAACCATTTTCTGCAACGGTCGCCACTTATCAATTAATCCTTACCAAAAAGGATGAACAAATTACTTTAGATTTTAGCATGGATATTCACAAAGAAGAAAAAAGCTCTCCCGTAGAATGGGAAACATACCGCTTTCAATTGATTAAAGGTTCCGATTCAAAAAAAGCTTTACTCGAATTTCAAAAACAACCCTAGTTTATCAAAGATATTAAACAGAGGCTTCGAGTCAATTACCCATGATACAGTTTTTTCGTTTGGTATGTGGGTTCGCTCGTTAAATTAATCCCTAATTTACGGAACACACTCACATCCACTTGAGAAAGTATCACACTCGAATGCACTTCTGTTCCACGGAAGCATGCAAGTTTCTCCATCGCTATTTTTGCATTGTAATCTGTTAAAGCACAAATAGAAAGAGCAATCAACACTTCATCGGTATGAAGCCTTGGATTGGAGTTTCCTAAATGGTTCACCTTCAAATTTTGAATCGGTTC
>DUVD01000232.1 GCA_012841225.1 Fibrobacter sp. | reverse complement strand
TCGCTAACGGGACAATATTTAAGCGGCAAAAAGAAAATTGAGATGCCTAAAGAGAGAAAGGCTATTACTAAAGAAACACCTTTTCTGAATGTTTTTGGTGCTCGTGAAAACAATCTGAAAAGCATCGATGTCTCGATCCCGTTGGGGGGTGCATTTACAGTAGTCACAGGTGTTTCTGGCTCGGGCAAAAGTTCGCTCGTAAATCATGTTTTGCGTCGAGAACTGGCTCGTCATTTCCATCGCGCCCAAGAAGAGCCAGGGTTATTTGACCGCATTGAGGGCTTAGAGCACATCGATAAAGTGATTGAAATAGACCAAACGCCAATTGGAAGAACTCCTCGCTCAAATCCTGTGACTTACACTAAAATATTTGACACCATCAGAGATTTATTCGCCTCTTTGCCCGAAAGCAAAGTGCGTGGTTATACTAAAAGTCGTTTTAGTTTTAATGTCCCTGGTGGCCGTTGTGAAATGTGTGAAGGCGCTGGTGTTAAAACCATCGACATGCAAATTATGCCAAGTGTCGATATCCCCTGTGAGTTTTGTGATGGCAAACGATTTAACGAAGCCACCTTAGAAATTTATTACAAGGGCTACAATATTTACAATGTGTTGGAAATGAGTGTAGAAGAGGCATGTGTGTTTTTTGAAAACATCCCTAAAATAGTAGAACCACTTCAACTATTAGAAGAAATTGGGCTTGGCTATTTAAAATTGGGACAGCCTTCCACGACTCTTTCTGGAGGTGAAGCACAGCGTATTAAAATTAGTGCTGAGCTCCGCCGTCCAGGCACTGGTCGTACCCTTTACCTTTTAGATGAGCCTACAACTGGGCTTCATTTTGAAGACATTCGACGCTTGTTAGATTGTTTAAATAGGCTTCGCGCTTTAGGCAACAGCCTTGTGGTTATTGAACATAACTTAGATGTGATTAAATGCGCCGATTGGGTGATAGATTTAGGGCCAGATGCAGGAGACGCCGGTGGTCATCTTGTTGCCGCTGGAACCCCAGAAGCCATTGCTAAAAATAAAAAATCGATTACGGGTCAGTTTTTAGCTCCACTTTTAAAAGGTAAAGCGCACGTTTTAAAAAAATCCAAAAAGCCCGCTATTTTTAAAGATCATTTTTCTCTCGACATTCAAATTAATGGGGCTCGTAAACACAATCTCAAAAATTTCGATGTGACAATCCCTAGGCATAAATTAACGGTGGTTACAGGAGTATCGGGTTCTGGTAAGTCGAGTCTTGCGTTTCATACACTTTTTGCAGAGGGCCAGCGCCGATTTGTAGAGACGCTAAGCGCTTACGCACGCCGTTTTTTAGGGCGTTTAGATCGAGGTCATGTGGATTCGATTTCTGGTTTAGCGCCAGCCATTGCCATCGATCAAGGTAGCTCTAGCCGAAGCCCCAGAAGCACTGTGGCGACACTCACCGAAATTTATGATTACTTTAGAATTTTTTGGGCGCGATTAGGAGAGTCTCACTGCATCCAGTGTGGTAAGCCTCTAAAATCCTTTAGCGTTGCCGAAGTCTCTCGTTTTGTACTTAAGCATTTTATGGAGCAACCCATTAATGTCTTACTCGGCGAGAGTCATTCAGAACATCAATTTGAGGCATTTCTCGAAAAAGGATATAAAAAAAGAATAGTAGGTCGTAAGAACTATATTTTAATCGATCGAATTTCTGCTCAAGAAAAAAACAAAAAACGCTTAGTCGAAGCCATTGAAATCGCCTATAAAGAAAATCAGGGCAAGGTTATAATCGAAGAAGAATTGGGAACAATGCACACGTTTTCTCTTTTACCCGGTTGTGGTTCTTGTAATTGGTATTTAGAGCAAGAATTAAATCCAAAACACTTTAGCTTTAACACCCATTGGGGGGCTTGTCCTAAGTGCCTTGGCTTAGGTACTGGTGTTTCGCTTCAACCTTGTTCCGAGTGTAATGGGCAACGATTAAAAAAAGAATACCGTTATGTGCGTATCGCTCAAAAAAATATTTTTGAGGTTTCCTCTATGAGCATTAGTGATGCGCGCGAATGGTTTG
>DUVD01000231.1 GCA_012841225.1 Fibrobacter sp. | reverse complement strand
TCCTCTTCTTCCCAAGTCACTCCTTCCTCTTCTTCTGTCGTAGTCATACCGTCTTCGTCTTCCAAACAAGATCCAATTGTCGATGGTAACACACTAACCGACAGTCGAGACGGTCAACAATACGATATTATTACCGTGGGCGATAAACGTTGGTTACTCCAAGACCTCAACTACGAGACGGTTGGTAGTGTTTGTTACGATGATGTCGAAACGAACTGCGACGTTTATGGGCGTTTGTATGACTATGACGCCGCTCAACAAGCATGCCCCAGTGGGTGGCATATGGCGACTAGGTCCGAATACGAAGCCGCCATGGCAGATCCTTCTTTCGTTTGGGTTTATGGTGGCCGTATGAAAAGTAAGACCTATAATTACCTCAAAGGCATGGGATTTAATTGGGTTCTTGGTAGTCCGATTACTTCAGACAAGGAAAGTTGTACTGGTGACTGTGGCGTTATTTTAGTTCAGAAAAATCCTAATTCCGAATATGCCGGAGATCCAGCACTCTTTTTCCAAACAGAGGCAAAGGATAAGGGCTTTAGTGTTCGTTGTGTGCAAAATTAAGTTTTTGTTTTCAGCTTAGTTTAGCTTCGCCGCGTAAGTGGCGACGCTTTCACGCACCGCTTCACTTCTTTTTTTACCGAGCAGGTCTTCTAAGTCCTCTTTAGGCGCATTTAAAAAATCGGTTATATTTCGATATTTGGAGAGGATTTTTTTTCGCGTGGCAGTGCCCACGCCTGGATGAGAAAGCCACTCGACTTGCAAGTCGGCTTTTCTTTTAGACCTTTGGTAAGTGATTGCAAAGCGGTGTGCTTCATCGCGTATTTTTTGGAGAAGTTGCAGAGCGGGGTTTTGCCTACGTAAAATTTTAGAGGGGGTGTCGCCTGGAAATACTATTTCTTCGAGTCTTTTGGCCAAGCCGACTAAAGGGATGTTTTCTTCACCTAGTTCTTTAAGGATAGCAGCGGTTGCTTCGACTTGCCCTTTGCCACCGTCAATGACAAAGAGATCGGGCATAGGTAGCTGCTCTTGGTGCAAGCGCTCTATTCGACGGGTTAACACCTCTCGCATGCTGGCAAAATCATCTACTCCAGAAACCGTTTTAATAATGAACTTACGGTAGTTTGATTTATCGGGTTTTCCATTTTTAAAGGAAACGAGGCTCGCCACAGTATGAGTGCCTGCTAGGTGGGAAATGTCGATACATTCTATTCTAAAAGGCGTGTTTTTTAATTGCAATTCTTGCTGTAAAATAAAAACGCTTTGCTCTACGTCGTCAAACTTTTTCCCTTCGGCAATCATCTCCACTAAAAGCATTTCGGCGTTTGCCCTTGCTAACCTAATGTAGCCCAGCTTTTCTCCGCGTTGTGGCTGAAAAATAGACACCTTGTGATTGACATGGGCCGAAAGGGTCTCTTCGAGCAGAGCGTGGTCTTCGGGAAGTTCAGTGTCGATCGCTATTTCTCTTGGGATTTCTGTGCTGTCTAAATACCAAGAACAAAGCATTTCTCTTAGGATTTCGGATTCAGATTGTTCTAAGTTGCACTCCAAGCGAAAGTGTCGCCTGCCAAAGAACACTCCTGAACGGTATTCCAAAATAACAGCGGTAGACATTTTTTTATGCCGCTTGACCGAAATGACGTCGAGCATTAATGAGGGGTCTGTTGCATCGGCTTTTTGGCGCGAAGTCGCTATATTCAACGCCATGATGGCGTCGCGTTTTTTTGTTGCCGTTTCAAAATCCAAATTATCGCTAGCCTCTTGCATTTCTCGTTCCCATTCTGCAAT
>DUVD01000032.1 GCA_012841225.1 Fibrobacter sp. | reverse complement strand
TGAAGGCGACCGACTTTAGCTTGTTCTAAGGCCTGACGCATTAATTCTGGAGTAATGCCTTTAATCTTAATGTCCATTTGGAAAGCAGTGATGCCTTCGGCTGTACCGGTAATCTTAAAATCCATATCGCCGAGATGGTCTTCAGTCCCAGTAATGTCGGTTAAGATTTTAATGGCACCACCTTCGGTAGCGCTGCCCTTTTCGGAGATAAGGCCCATAGCAATGCCCGCTACTGGAGCTTTGATAGGAACACCTGCGTCCATCAAGGAGAGACTGCCACCACAAACCGAAGCCATAGAAGAAGAACCGTTAGATTCTAAAATTTCTGAAACCAAACGAATGGTGTATGGGAAATCTTCTGGAGCGGGTAGGATTGCACTTAAAGAGCGTTCAGCGAGATGGCCGTGACCAATTTCGCGACGCGATAAACCAAGACGCTTGACTTCGCCAACCGAGAACGGAGGGAAGTTGTAATGAAGCATGTAGTTCTTAGAACCATCGCCTTGAAGGTTTTCGTAGCGTTGTTCATCAGACTTGGTGCCAAGCGTACAAATGATGAGGCCTTGAGTTTCACCGCGTTGGAACACAGCAGAACCATGTGCACGTGGAAGAACCCCTAACTCGATTTCGATAGGACGTACTTCTGTAGTGCTACGACCATCAATGCGAACGCCTTCGGTTAAGATCATCTCACGCATGGTGTTGCGTTCGAGTTCTTTGAATGCGTTTTTAGCATTTGCTTTTAAAACGGCGTCTTCACCAATAATCGCGACAATGCGTTCGTCAGCGAGGACTTTCTCTTGAAGAGCGGCCATGGCTGGATAATGCGTTGTCTTAAGCATTGGAGTGTGAAGCGTTTTGTAAAGTTCGTCGTAAATGACTTCTTTAACAGTGGACACTAATTTGGCGTGTTCTTCACTGGTGTCTTTTGCAGCAAGAACCATTTTTTCTTTAGCGTAGAGGTCGACCAAGCCTTGTTGAGCCTTGCAGAGCAACTTAATGACTTCATGACCAGCTAATATAGCTTCGATCATGGTGTCTTCAGATGTCTCATAAGCACCTCCTTCAACCATGCAGACCGAGCCTACCGTACCGGCGACTACGAGATCTAGATCGGCTGAAGCCACTTCTTCGTAGCTAGGGCAAACGATTGAAACACCATCAATAACAGCGACGCGAACCGCGGCAACTTGTTCTTCAAATGGTAATTCCGAAAGGCCAATAGCGAGTGAAGCAGCGCTCACCCCAAGAGTGTCTGGTGCAAATTTTTTGTCGGCAGAAAGGACCTGAACAATAACCTGGACTTCGCGGGAGAAGTTTTCAGGGAACATCGGGCGAATCGGACGATCTATAAAGCGAGCAGTAAGAGTTTCGTCGTCACTAGGGCGACCACCCTCACGCTTTAAATAGCCACCAGGCAAACGACCAGCAGCATAAGCTTTTTCACGGTATTCCACTGTAAGTGGAAAGAAGTCCGCTTCTTTTTCTGGACCGAAGCAAACAGTAGCGAGGAGCAAAGCATCGTCCATCTGGACGACAGCAGAGCCAGAAGCCTGTTTAGCCAAACGACCCGTTTCTAAACGGATTGTGCGACCATCGGGCAGCGTAACGACTGCTTCTTTTGGGTCCAACATTTTTTTGTTTTCTGACATTACATCTCCTTGTACGGGTTAACCGCGCAATCCGAGTTCCTTAATGAGCGCACGATAACCTTCGAGATCCTGCTTAGAATAAAACTTGAGCAAGGTCTTGCGTTTAGCAACCATAGCTATCAGTCCGCGCAAAGAATGAAAATCTTTGCGATGCATTTTAGCATGCTCGGTCAAGTTTTTGATTTTTTCTGTGAGAATAGAGATCTGCACGCGTGCAGAGCCGGTGTCTTTTGCATTAGCGCCGAAAGCGGCTGTGATTTCTTGAGACTTTTCAGTTGTAATGGTAGCCATTTGCTGTCCATTTCCTTTTGGTTGTTTGATTTGACAATTACTGATGCTTCCGAACTTGCCGCACACCAGTGGCGAAACTGATACGCAAGGTCGTAGGCAAAATGCAACTACTGGAGAAACAATTTAGTTTTTTTATTGCCAGTTTCACTGCTGTTTAATATAAAAAAGTGATTTAAGAGGCAATTTTGCTTAATTTGGTCGAAATATTAGCCCCATTATTGGCTTAACTGGAAACTGCCATTTCCGAGACGGCAAGAGCAGGTACTTTTACAGACGAGAAAGAGTCGTTATAGGTGCTCCCTACAGCGACCAGACGCTCGAGCAAGTCAAAGAAGTTGGTGCAAAGAGTAATACCATCGACAGCGTGAACAGGGCTTCCGTTTTCGTACCAAATGCCTTGAGCACCGATGCTCATTTCACCACTTATGGCGCTGCAACCGGAGTTGCCCTCCAACTTCACTATTAATAAGCAGTTGGGAAATAGTTTTAGCAACTCTTCGGTAGACTGCATTCCTGGAGAGACAACTAGGTTTTTAAACGAGGTCTCAACCTTGCCATTATAAGAACGAGAAGCACTGCCCGTGCTTAAAACGCCGTCGCGAGCGGCTGATTCTAAGTTATACAATTTTTTGCGAAATACGCCCGATTGCACCACCTCTATTTTTTGGGTAGGCACGCCTTCTCCATCGAAAACACAAGAACCCGAGAAATCCGTGCGGAATGGCTCGCTACTTAAATGGAAAAATTCAGGAGCAATTTTTTTGTCTAAAAGGTCTTGAAGTCGCGATTGTCCCTTTTGAATAGAGTCTGCAAAGAATGAAGAGGCGTACATCGAAACTACTCCACTAGCCACACGTTCTGAAAAAATCACGGGGTGTTTGCCTTTGGCAATTGACGATGGGCTTAATAATTCAAGGGCGCGTTCTACAGATTGTTTAGCAATAAAAGAGGAATCAAAGAGTGACCAATCCATGCCCGCTTTTGAGTAGATACCTACTTTTTTTATGCCGTCACGCTCAGCAACACAGCCAACGCCTGCAGAAATATTATTTCTAAAGCGTTCGTAAAATACGCCTTTATGATTAGCGATGACGAGAGCACTTTCGCTTCGGTCAGCTCCTAAGTAAGGGATGTTTTCGATCTCGGTAGAGGCTTCAAACGCTTGTTTTTCAATTTCTAAACAAAAAGAAGTCATGTCAGACAGTGTAATTTTTTTTAGGTCAGCGTTATATAGGCCTTCTATTTCAGTAAGCTTTTGAGGGTCGGGCAAATCGATTTGAATGGGGTTAGTAAAGGCGGTGTGCGAGAGAGCGTCGTCGAGTGTTTGCGAAATGGCTTCTTCTGTAAGACGCTCGGTATGGGCATAGCCAGGAGATCCGTTTTTAAATACTCTAATTCCAAGACCTACCGATTCTGAAATTTCGGTGTTTTGAACCTTACTTTTAAATAGGGATAGGCCTTCGGATAAGTGGTGCCCAGCAATGATATCAAATTGATCGACTTTTTTTGAGGCAAGGTCTTTTAGGTAATAAACAGCTTCTTGAATGTTCATGGTATTAGCTTCCTATTTGGGCAAAAACCTGGGTGGCTTTCTCTATAATGGAGTCGAGGATTTCGTCGGTGTGTGCGGTAGAAATAAAAGCGGATTCATATTGCGATGGCGGTAAATAAACGCCGCGCTCTAACATCCCGTGAAAAAAGCGAGCAAATTTTTTTGCATCGGCAGCAAGAGCGGTGTCGGTGTCATGCACTGGGTTTTTGGAAAAAAATACGGTAAGCATGGAGCCGATTTGGTTTACTTGAACAGGCACATTAGCATGAGCAGCTCCGTCGCGTAAACCTTGAGCGAGGTAAGCACCACGGCGAGCAAGTTCTGTCCAAGGCTTTTGGGATTCGAGAAGTTCGAGCTGAGCAAGCCCTGCTGCCGTGGCCATAGGGTTTCCAGATAATGTACCAGCTTGATATACTCCGCCAAGTGGACTTACCATTTCCATAATGTCACGGCGCCCAGCGTAAGCAGCTAAAGGCATGCCTCCCCCAACGATTTTCCCTAGGGTCATCATGTCGGGCTTTACGTTAAATAGCTCTGCGGCACCGCCACGAGCAAGCCTAAATCCAGTCATCACTTCATCAAAAATTAAAACAGCACCGTATGAGTCGCACAAACGACGGAGTCCTTCTAAAAAGCCAGGTTTAGGAACTACAACTCCCATGTTGCCAGCTACTGGTTCTACAATAATGGTGGCGATGTCGTTTGGATGCTTTTCAAATAATGCTTCGACTTCTTCGAGGTGGTTGTAAGAGGCGATTAAGGTGTCTTGAGCAACGCCCTCTGGAACACCAAGCGAGCTTGGTACTCCATGCGTTAGGGCGCCAGAGCCTGCTTGAATTAAAAAGGAATCGCCATGACCATGATAGCAACCTTTGAACTTGATTATTTTATTTCGGGCTGTAAAACCACGGGCCACGCGCACGGCAGACATGGTCGCCTCGGTACCCGAATTAACAAGTCGCACTAAGTCCATGCCTTGCACCATCGATAAAATGCGTTCAGCGAGTAGAACTTCGGCACCTGTGCAAGCTCCAAAACTAAGACCTTTTTTAAGTTGATTTTGAAGCGCCTCTGTTACAGCTAAAGGGTTGTGGCCTAAAATCATAGGTCCAAAAGAGAGCACTAAATCGATGTACTCGCGATCTTCAACATCGTAAAGATGGGCTCCGAGAGCACGATCTACAAAAATGGGATTACCACCTACACCACCAAAGGCGCGTACTGGAGAGTTAACACCGCCTGGAATATTTTTACAGGCTTTAAGCCATAATTCGGTTTTATTCATAACAAACTTCTCCTGTACTTTGACTCTAACATCTTCCAAAAATTAGTGGGACTTCCTGTCACCGCTTCTAGGCTTTCGGCAAGAGCAGTAGTGATCGGTTCTTCGCCTACAATTAAACGCACCAAAAAAGCGTCGTCAACACCAAGTCGTCTTGCAAATTCATGGCGATCCATTTTTAAAAATAAAATGCTCTCGGCAACAGTGGCGCCAGGTGGGTATGTTTTTTTATTGCTATTCATTAAAAATCTCTATAAAGGAACTCGCTTCCAGCCTTCTGCGCCAAAGCGCAAATCGCGTTCTACAAACTCCCATATTACTAATTTCTTTCCTTTGAGCACACCACTCCGGCGTGCTAATTTTTCTCGGACAAGGGTACTTGCCCCGCCATCGCTTACCACAGAAGCAAGAGGCGTGTTTAATTCTTTTGCTAAATGAGAAATCCAGCCCGCACTTAAAGGGGCGTCTGATTGGTATATTCTTGAAAAACTGTCGCCTAAAATCAAGATGGAACTACCACGAAAGTCATCTTTAAAAAGGATGTCGTTTGAATCTTTCACTTGATATGCGTTCACCCACTGGGTAGGGAAGACTGGCAGCGAGGTCATTACAGCCACATCACCTGTACGCTCTGTTAAAAGGGGCTCTTCTTTGTAAAACTTAGTGGGCAAAGACGATGCGATGGGCATAGAACGCACTTTGTTAGCAATTAATTGCGCGGCGAGTTTAGCCCCTCTTGGAGTCCAGTGAGTATCGGTTTCTAAGTACAAATAATCATGATCGCCATCCTCTTTTTTGGCTTCTATAAAAGGCGAAAAAAGATCAACAATATGAACACCTTTGCTCTTTAATTGGTCTAACGCGGTTAAAGAACGCGAAAAAGGTTTTTCCGATGCGTTCTTCCAAGAAGAATTCAATAGTTCTGGGTAAATAGAAGGCTTACCTGGCACAATAACCACCAAAAGCTCTATACCTCGCTTCTGAAGGTCTTGTTGAAAAGCGACGATCTCATTAACGGGTTCTTCTATAACACTAGGCATGGTTAAATAAGAAACATCGTCTTTATAAAAAAGGTTGCCATCCTCACCTAAAAAAGCCTTTTCGCCGGGTTCGTCAAAAACAAGCCAAAAAAGATTTTGAATTAGAGGACGACTCATCTGGACTATTTTATTTTCTTCTTCGAGGCGCGTTTCGTAGGGGCGCCAGTAACGACTGGTTAAAAAACCGTTACGCCAGTAATATTTAGCAAGACGTTTTACAGAAAAAGAACTATAAGTTTTTTGCACTTTTTGGATTAAAAAATCTAGGGAGTCACGCTCGCTGGGATCGTCTTCTAAATCGGTTAGCAACGACTCTATTTTTTTTAAATCACAATAAGAAACCGATAAAGAATCCGCTAGTGTGTACGAATTAATATTTAAGTAGGAGGCCTTTAAAAAATTAAAAGCGTCGGTTACGGGCTCTAACTCTATAGCGTTGTATTCTTTTAATGAACTTACCGAACGCCATGCTTTGTAAAGAGAATCGCTCGACTGCCGAAGTTTTGATTCGCGCACTATAGGCGTTTTCACAATGTCGGTTACCATATCCAAAGGCTGGAATGGCACCCCTTTTTTGATAGAATAAAAAATCTGAAATGAAGTAGGAAAAAGTAAGATTCCAGAAAATATAACGGCAAATAAAATGGGCAAGCGCTTCATAAAATAAATATAGTAAGCATAATAAAAAAAACACCACACATTAGGGCTTTTGGCCCCAGATGGTGTTATCTTTTTTCTTCGTTCAATATTTCTTCTAGGATAGCTGCACCTTGTAAGAACTCGTTAGAGTCCATGCACTTTTTGTTTTCTAAAAGCTTTTGTAGGTATTGCTTTTGAGTGTCTATTTTTTTGTTCACTGCAGCCATATTCGACAACTTAAAGAGAACCGTACAGATTTTATCACTCTGCGGAAACTGATCCACAAACCGAGAAAATAAAACAAGGGCTTTATCATTTTCGTTTACTGCAACCAAGCAAAGAGCAAGCCAATAAAGAGACTCTTCAGCAAACTCCCCCGTCTTAGTATCTTCGTAAACCTGTTTGAACGTCGAGTAAGCAAGCTTATACTCCCCTCTTAAATAATCTGAGCGGGCTGTATTGAACATAGCTTCTGCTTCTATAAGACGTTCCGCTTCTCTTTCGATGCTGTCTAAAGCTAAAGGCTCTGACGCTGATTTACTAACTACCACTTTCTTAGCGAGGATTTTATCGGACTTGCCAAGAAGCATATCTAAGCGATAAAGGATTTCTTCTTGACGACTGTCATTTCGCTCAGATTCAGATGCCACACGGCTCGATAAAACTGAAATTTCTGCCATTAGACGGCGGTTTGTTAAATCTTGCGCAGTGGAAATCGAATCAATTTTACGCTGTAAAGAGTCGACCCGTTGATCGACTACTTTATTGATTTCTTCTTTGACATCCTTTCTTACCACATTACCAACAGTCCTCAGTTCTTTGGTCCTAAGCGCAGTAATGCTAGAACAACCCGAAATGAGAACTATCAAAAATA
>DUVD01000230.1 GCA_012841225.1 Fibrobacter sp. | reverse complement strand
CCTAATACTAAAATTTCTAAGTCGATGCCGTATTGCCGAAGTAGTATTCCTTCTGTTATATGGGCCACACCTAAAAAATCGACTCCATAAGCTTTTGCGGCGTATGAGCACGCGAGCGAGCCATGGCCATAAGAATCGGCCTTGACAGGCAAAAGGATTTTAGTAGAAGAGGGAATAAGGCTTCGGACAAAGCGAATGTTGTTTTGCAGTGCGTCTAAATTGATTTCTATCCAGTTGGGGCGCGTTATACTTAACAAGTCGGGGGGATTTTGAGATAAGGGCATAAAGAAAAATATAAGTTATTTATTTACGTTTAAAATAAAAAAAACGCCACCTGTGTGATAGCGTTTTTTGATTAGGTATTGAATTAAAGCATTTCTGCGATTTGCACGGCATTCAAGGCAGCGCCTTTTCTAATTTGATCGCCAACGACCCAAATGTCAAAGGTGTTTTCTTGAGACAAGTCTTCGCGAACACGACCAACAAAAACAGGGTCTTTCCCATTTACATCAATGGGCATAGGCCAACGGTTGTTAGCAGGATCTTCAAAAACTAACAATCCAGGAGCTTTAGCCAAAACGGCGTAGATTTCTTCGACGGATGTTTTTTTCTTGAATTGGATGTTGATCGCCTCGGAGTGGGCGCGCAGTAGCGGAACACGCACGCAAGTAGGGGCGACGCGTATTTCGGCATCTCCAAAAATCTTGCGAGTTTCTGCTACCATTTTCCATTCTTCTTCGCAGTAGCCTTTAGGCGCATTTAGTTCGGCCTTGGCTTCGGTGCCGTCATTATAAGGAGCGTTGTGTGGAAACAAATTGTATGCGTACTGATAAGGGATTACCGTGCGTTCAAAAGTTTTACCTTGACCCAAAGCGACTGATTCATCTCTAAGCTCTTCCATCGCAACAGAACCAGCTCCAGAAGCCGCTTGATATGTGCAAACGCTTACCCGTTCTACGCCAAAAGCCTTATAAAGAGGAAATAATGGAATAGACATAATGATTGTGGTGCAATTTGGATTAGCGATAATACCCTTGTGTTTTTTTGCATCTTGAGGATTCACCTCGGGAACAATCAAAGGAACATTAGGGTCCATACGAAAATGGCTTGTATTATCGATGACAATAGCACCTGCTTTAACAGCACTAGGCGCATATTCTTTAGATATAGAACCACCAGCACAAGAAAGAACAATGTCTACACCTTCAAAAGAATCGTGTGTTAATTCTTCCACTACATAGTCTTTTCCTTTGAAAGAGATCGTTTTTCCCGCACTGCGTTTAGAGGCGAGAAGTTTTAGCGATTTAATAGGAAATTGGCGTTCTTCAAGAATAGAAAGAATTTCTTGACCTACAACGCCAGTGGCGCCGATGATGGCTATGTTTCGACTCATTTGATTAACCTTTGGTTTTTGAGTGTGGAGTTTACAGCTGTTCTATTTTTTCTAATGCAAGTTTAAAAAGATCTAAATTTTTTTTTGCTTGGGTAATTTGATGGAGGTACTGTTCTTTTTGAACTTGTTTTTGTTCTGGGTCTTCAAGCGTTGAAAAAGCATGGAGGGTGTAGCCCGCCAAGCGAAGGTTTTCTGTCGCCTTCACCAAGGTGCCATGAAGTTCACTCACCTCTCTGGGGTGAAATAAGCCAAGAGTTCGCTGGTTTATTTTAGCAGTTTGTTTGCTTAAGCTGAGCGCCTGTCGTTCCCAAGTTTCTCTTTCTGATTCACTAGTCGGTTTTTTTTCGATGTTAAATTCTTCAACCGAATTAATGAGCTCTTTAATTTGAACGGTTAGCTTTTTAGACGAAGTGAAATAGGAGCTCATTCGTACTTCATTTTGCTTAGCATAAGTCACACTATTATTGGAGGTGCTGTCTGAAAAAATAGAGGAACTCGATATGGCCATAACTTCGTTATCAGTAAATTGAATGTAAGTCACAGCAATAGAAATTAAAAGAATAATAGAAGTGACAATCCAAGTGAGCGAGATACGAATAGCACCTCTCGCGTTTAGAGCTTGAATTAATGCCAATAAACCAATGCACCAGAGAATTGCAATTGAAATGATTTCGGCGTCGTTCATTTATAACCTTTTAGAATGGTAAATCGTCATCCATGTCTGACGATGGGGACGAGTTATTTGCATTACTATCGTAACTTGGGGCACTCGATGGTCTATTGTAGCTAGTTCCAGCAGCGCTAGGGTTGGCAGAGCGTGGGGTTAACAATTGGAAAGTATCAATTGAAACTTCTGTCATGTAACGCTTTTGGCCAGTGGCTTGGTCGTCCCAGCTGCGGTAGCTGAGTGTGCCTTCCACAAAAAGACTCATGCCTTTCCGCACGTTGAGCGATTCAAAAATGTCGGCGACTTTGCCCCAACCAATAATGTTGTGCCAGTCGGTTATTTCTTTGGTTTCACCGTTGCTATCGCGGTAGCGGCGAGAAGTCGCGAGAGAAAAAGAAACTTTTTTACGACCAGTGGTGGTCATACGGATTTCGGGATCTTTACCAAGATTCCCAATTAACATCACTTTATTCAAGTAAGCCATAATAATTTATGTCCTATATTATATTTATCATTTGAACTTAAAAGATAGAAAAAAAATGACAGTAAAACTAGCGCATGATCGATTCTCTGAAGTCTTCCCCAAGGCCCTCCGCGGCAAAAGGTTGGGTGCTGTTCTTCATCCTGCATCCGTGGATGCCTCTTTACACCACACCTTGGAATTGTTGCGCGAACACGATGGTTCCTTGTTCCGGTTATCCGCATTATTTGGCCCTCAACACGGCATTAAAGGGCATACTCAAGACAACATGATCGAGTGGGAGGGCTACCTAGACCCAGAGCTTAAAATACCCGTTTATAGTTTATACGGCATGCACCGCGAGCCCTCCGAAGAAATGCTTTCACACATAGACGTTTTATTTGTCGATTTACAAGATATAGGCGCGCGTTACTACACTTTTATTTGGACGCTTTACCTTTGTATGAAGGCCTGTGAAAAGCTTTCCATTCCAGTGGTTGTTTTAGATCGCCCCAACCCTATTAACGCCATTAAAACAGAAGGGCCTATTTTAGATTTAGAGTGTGCTAGTTTTGTAGGCCTTCATTCCATACCCGTTCGTCATGGCAAAACAATAGGGGAGCTCGCTTATCAATTCCAAAGAGAGTGTTTTCCTAAAACAGAATTGCATGTACTTGAAATGGAAGGTTATAAAAAAGAATTTTGGTTTGATCAAACGGGCCTCCCTTGGTTGCTCCCTTCACCCAACATGCCCACATTAGATACTGCAATTGTGTACCCTGGCATGTGTCTTTTTGAAGCGACAAACGTGAGCGAAGGGCGAGGCACTACCAAGCCATTTGAATTTTTTGGTGCTCCTTTTATCGATGCAGTCGAACTATGTCGTTATCTTAACGGCCTTCATCTACCAGGAGTTTATTTCCGTGAAAATTATTTCCAACCGACCTTTCATAAAGGTGCTGGTCAAATTTGTGGCGGTGCTCAAATTCACGTATTAGATCGTGACGTCTTTGAATCATTTAATATGGCCGTAGAGATACTCAAGTTTCTTCACCAGCGTTACCCAAATGATTTCGCTTGGAAGCAGCCACCTTACGAGTACGAATACAAAAAACTGCCTATAGATATTCTCTTAGGCAGCCAAACGTTTAGAACAGATTTTATTGAAAAATAAAAAGCACTATAAGATTTAGATGGCGTCTAAGCGAGCCACTTTGGCGCCATAGTCAACCCCTTCTACATCAAAACCATGAATGATATAGAAGTCGTGAAGAAAGCTATTAAAATCGCTCTTTTCTTTTAGGTTTTCTTCCGTTATTTTTTCCATCATTTCGGCGACTTCTTTTTGAATTTCGGGCGCCATCTCAAGCTCATCCACGCGAATCAAACCGTTTTCATCTACAGGAACAGGCTTGCCGGAGTATAAGCGATCGTTAAACAACCTATCACATTGTTCAATACAGCCTTCGTGAGTTCCGTTTTCTTTCATTATTTTATATAGAATGGAAATATAAAAAGGCATCACGGGAATCACCGTGCTAGAGCGGGTTACTAGGCCTTTGTTAATCGAAACGTAGGCTTCGCCTTTAACTGTTTTTTGCATTAAATCGTTTAATTTAGTTGCTGTTTTTTCGAGGTGCTTTTTGGCTTCGCCAATGGTGCCGTCGCGGTATATAGAGTGAGAGAGTTCTGGGCCTATATAAGAATAAGCCACTGTCTTTGAACCTACGGCAAGCACATCTGCCGCTTGCATTTGATTGATCCAGCGCTCCCAGTCCTCACCACCCATGACTTTAACGGTGTTTTGGACTTCCTCTGGTGTGGCGGGCTCTACTTCAATAGAACTAAACTTAGAGGTGATGATATCGATAGTGTTTCCAACAAAGCTTTCGCCAATAGGTTTTAAGACCGAACGGTAAAGAATTCCTGTTTCGGGGTCGGTGCGAACCGGGCTTGCCAGACTGTAAATAACGAGGTCGGCTTTAAGATTCATTTCTTGGAGAAGTTGAATCACCTGCGTACGTGCTTCATCGGAAAAAGCGTCCACGTTAAGTGTAATTGACTTCAAGCCTTTCTCTTTAGCAGCGCGATCGAAAGCCAAGTTGTTGTACCAACCAGGTGTTGCACTTTTAGTTTCTTTACCTTCGCGTTCAAACGAGACGCCAATTGTGGTGGCCTCGAATCCAAAAGCGGCTGTAATACGGCTCGCTAATCCATAACCAGTAGAGCAGCCTAAAACCAAAACGGTCTTTGGTTTATCGGCGGCATTATCAAAAGATTTTTTCTTAGAAAGGATGTAGTTGATTTGTCGTTCGACATCTTTAACACAGCCAACAGGGTGCGCGTTTAAACACATGTTACTTCGAACCAATGGTTTGATGATCATTTAAAATATCCTTCCTAAATTAAGACTGCTGCAAAGTTAAGAAGAGTTAAGTACTTTATCAAATTGCAATTATAAAATAAAACCAAAATAAAAGATAATAAATGAACAAGAAGTCAACAGTAGAAATTTAAATTGCGTTTCTTCCTGACTAAGATTATATAAATTACAACCCTATGCTAAATGTATTAATACTTGCCGCTGGTTTAGGCACAAGACTTCGCCCATTAACCACTTCTTTGCCAAAACCCTTGGTGCCAATTGTCGACGACTCCATTTTGGCTCACCAAATCCGCCTCGCAAAAACATTAGGTCCCATTTCACTCCATGTAAACGCGTTTTACCTTGCAGAAATATTAAAGAAAGAAGCAAATAGGCTTGGCATTGAACAAGTTTGGGTGGAATCTCCAGAAATTTTGGGGACAGGTGGCCCTTTACGACGGCTTTACCAAGAAGGCGTGCGCGGCGATCTTCTGGTTTTAAATGGCGACTGCTATACCGGAGTAGACTTAAGTGAGTTTTTAGCTAATTCAAAAAAATCGGGAGCACTTCTCTCTTTGCTAGGCGTCGAAGAGCCCCGTATTAATTCCCTACAAATCGGTTCAGATTCCATTTTAAGTGGAATTTCGGGTTATTTTGGTATTGAGACAAGCGTTAAGACCACTTTTTCTGGCATTTCTTGGTATAAAGAAGAGGCTTTAAGCCAAATTCTGGATTCTGAGCGGAATATTGTAGATTATTGGCATCGTTTATTTGATTCCAATCAAAAGATTTTTGTCGACTTATCTCAAAACAAAGCGCTTTGGGTCGATATGGGCACTCCATTAGGGCTTATTAAGGCCAATTTTGCTCGATTAGCCGAACTTGGTGTCGATTCTTGGATTCACCCTGATCATCCTTTAGTGAACTCTGAAGAATTTAAAGCACGTTTGGAGCATAGCGTCATCCATGCTGAGGCAAAAATCGGGTCGGGTGCTATTTTAGACCACTCTCTTTTATTTGACGGTGCTGTTGTTTTAGAAAATGAATATGTTAAAAATCAAATTCGCGGCGCCGATTTCGTTTGGGATTGGTAATGCTTCAGTTTTCTGTAGTTTTGGTAGAACCCGAAAATCCTCATAATGTAGGGTTTGTTGCTCGAGCCATGTGTGCTAATGCATTGACTGATTTAAGAATAGTCCATAGCAGTCGAGACACCGTTTCAGCAGCCTCTTACCGCACCGCTCACGCATCGAAAGGTATTTTAGATCAAGCAAAGGTTGTTAGCCACTTAAAAGAAGCCGTTGCCGACGCGCATTACACCATCGCCTTTAGCCGCCGCATTTTTGAAAGCGTCATCCCGGTTATCTCTCTTCCCAAAATCGAGTCCATTTTGCCAAACGACGGTAAAGTGGCTTTAATTTTTGGGCGCGAATCCAAGGGACTTCTTTTAGAGGAAGTGAACCAATGTGCTCACATTTGTGAAATTCCCATGCCAGGTAATCGGAGCCTAAACTTAGGACAAGCGGTTTCTGTAGTGCTATATGAGCTAAGTCGTCTAGAAAAGTTGTCGGCTTCGACTAATTACCAACCTTTTTCTTTAGCAAATGCGCGCCTTGCCGATGCCGCTCAAATGGAAAAATTTATTTCTTTTTTAGAGTCGCAATTGACAGCTCGTTATAAAAAAAAGCGCTGGTTTCAAAGCAGTGTCCGCACTCTTTTGCAACGACTCCACCCCACAGTGAATGAACTGAATGGACTCTTTGGCATTTCCAGGAGCCTTTCGAAGAGTTCGGTAAGAAAAGACAAAGAAAACAATCCCATTTAAAAATATTTTTTATTATAAATTCATTTTATTAATTCTAAAAAGTATATTGTAACCTATGCTTAGAACTACAAAAATAGTCAGTCCCTTTATCAAAGAATACCTAGCCTCGCACGGGTACTCTGATGAATCTTGTGTAGAGCCCGCCGGTGCAGCTGGTTCTGGTCGTTTGTATTATAGAATTAAAGAACGTAAAAGATCTTGTATTCTTCAAGTCAATGAAACAGCCAATCAAGATTTTGAGAACTTTGTTTCTTTTGGAAAGTTCTTCTTTAGTATTGATTTACCTGTACCTCGTATTTATACCGTAGATGAATCGGCCGCTCAAGTCTTGATGGAAGACCTCGGCAAACGCTCTCTATTCGACTATACTTTACCTGGAGAACCATTGTCGGGCAACGTACGCATCTTATACCAAGATGTAATTAAGTCATTAGTTACTTTTCAAGAATCTTCAGCCTCTGCTTTTATGGCGCGCCCCGATTTAGGCGCTCGCAAGTTTGATTACGCCGCCTTAAAATGGGAAACAGATTACTTTACCACTAATTACTTAAAGCGTTTGGCTAATGTCACCGAAATCCCAGAATTTCTAAAAGATTTCTTTTCTACACTCGCTTGTTCAGTTGATACGCATCAAAAAGTTCTTATGCATAGGGATTTTCAATCGCAAAATATTATGATTCGGCCTAATTCCGAAATCGTCTTCGTAGATTTTCAGGGCGCACGTCGTGGCTCTATGTACTACGATTTAGCCTCTCTACTTTGGGACCCTTATACTTCATTGCCGCTTCATTTAGTCTTCGATTTTTTTGAATACTGGAGAACTGAATACGAAGAAAACAAACATTTTTCAAAAGAAGAAGCTTGGATTTCCTTTTTGGAGGCCTCTTTGCAAAGGGTTATGCAGGCTCTTGGCGCTTATGGGTTTCTCTCACGTGATAAAAAATTAGATTCATTTGAGCGTTTTATAGAGCCTGGAAAAGCTAGGTTACTCGAAATATTAAAGCTATATAAAGAAGCTACTTCAGGTCTTCACCAAGAGGCAATACTTTTTTTAGAAAAAAATTTGAAGTCATGACTCTAGAACACCTGCATTCATTAAAATCGCTTACGACTATTTCTGAGAACAGCATACACCTTTGGCCTGAGCCTATTGAGCAGAATTTAGCCCTTGG
>DUVD01000031.1 GCA_012841225.1 Fibrobacter sp. | reverse complement strand
TGCCGTCGATCACGTTTATACCATTCCGATGCCCTTAAAGAAAGGGCACTTACCATAATAGAAGACGCTTTAGGTGCAAAAAATGATCTTAATACGCTATTACCTTCTGTTCAAAAAGTTGTCTTTCGTCTTGAAAATAATTTATGCCGCGTTTTTGTGGATCTTGGGGGTGAGTTTTTATACAAGAGGGGTTTTGATCGCTTTGTAGAAAGAGCACCCTTAAAAGAAACCTTAGCGGCTAGTATCCTTTGGGCGGCAGGGCTCTTTAGTGTAGATTGTTTAATAGACCCCATGGCTGGTAGCGGTACCTTTTCTTTAGAAGCGGCAATGTGGGCACAAGGAAAAACGCCTGCTAAGTGTCGCCGTTTTGCGCTCGAAGACCAACCTGGCTTTAAAAAGCCCGCTTGGAATCACCTAATTGAAAAAGAAGCACCCTCTTTGTGGCAAAGCAACCCTTTGTTTATGGTAAGTGATTTGGCTCCTAAAGCCGTCAAAACTATTCTTCATAATATAACTGCGTGTCAATTAAACCTCGAATCATTAAAACCTGAACTCAAAGACTTCTTTTGCTACCCCACTTCTACAAAAAAATCCTTACTGGTGCTAAATCCACCTTATGGAAAAAGAATGGAAGGCAATACTTTAAGCTTTTATAAGGAAATCGGTAAAAAAATAAAAGCCGATTTTAATAATTCTAATTGGGCTATTTTATGCCCAAATAGCGCCTCAGAACGGGCTTTAAACCTAGAGTACAATTCCATTATTCGCTCTAATCATGGCGGACTGGACATATCGATTTTGATTAAAAATAAAAATTGATGTTTTTCTATATTAAATCTTATTCCATACTATTTTAACAAAGAGGATACCATGCCTAAACTTCGCTCACTAACCACAATTGAAGGTCGTCAAATGGCTGGGGCTCGTGCTCTCTGGCGCGCTACTGGTACCAAAGAATCCGATTTCGGAAAACCGATTGTAATGGTAGTCAACAGCTTTACGCAGTTTGTACCCGGTCATGTTCACTTAAAAGATGTTGGCCAGTTAGTTGCTCGAGAAATCGAAAAAGCGGGTGGCGTCGCCAAAGAGATGAACACCATTGCCGTAGATGACGGCATTGCAATGGGCCATGGTGGCATGCTTTATAGCCTTCCTTCTAGAGATTTAATTGCTGATTCTGTTGAGTATATGGCTAATGCCCACTGCGCGGATGCCATGGTTTGCATTAGCAACTGCGATAAAATTACCCCCGGCATGATGATGGCCGCGATGCGCTTAAACATCCCCGCTATTTTTGTTTCTGGTGGGCCTATGGAAGCTGGTCGTCTTAAAGAAAAAGATGGCTCCGAGCGCGCTCTAGATTTAATTGACGCCATGATAGAATCTGCAGACCCTAATGTAAGAGACGAAGACTCTTTTGCTATCGAATCTTCTGCTTGCCCCACTTGCGGCTCTTGCTCTGGTATGTTTACGGCTAATTCGATGAACTGCCTCGCTGAAGCACTAGGCATGGCTTTACCAGGCAACGGGACTATTGTAGCTACTCACGCTGCTAGAAAGGCTCTTTTTGAAGAAGCTGGCCGCCGCATTGTCGAAAATTCTATTCGTTATTACGAGCATGACGACCATAGCGTTCTTCCTAGAAGCATAGCTACGTTTAAGGCTTTTGAAAATGCGATGCGCTTAGATATAGCAATGGGTGGTAGCACCAATACGGTGCTTCATTTACTCGCCATAGCTCAAGAAGCTGAAGTTGAATTTTGCATGAAAAACATGAACGACTTGTCTTTAACCACACCTTGTATTTGCAAAGTCGCTCCTGCGGTCAGCTACATTCACGTTGAAGATGTTCATCGCGCCGGCGGCATTATGGGTATACTCGGCGAACTCGATCGAATTGGATTATTACACACAGATGTACCAACCGTTCACGAGCGTACCATGAAAGACGCTTTAGAAAAATATGACTTAATGAGAAATCCTTCTCAAGAAGTAAAAACACGCTACTTAGCGGCGCCTGGAGGCAAGCCTAATTTAGTGGCCTTCTCTCAAAATACACTTTACGCTGCTCACGACATAGATCGCGAAAAAGGTGCCATCAGAAAAGGAGCTTCCGCTTATACTCAAGAAGGTGGACTTGCTGTTCTTTACGGTAATTTAGCCAAAGATGGTTGCGTTGTTAAAACCGCTGGCGTTGACGAATCTGTATGGAATTTCACTGGAAAGGCAATTGTTTTTGAAAGTCAAGATGACGCCGTTAAAAACATTTTAAATGGCACTGTAAAAAAAGGGCATGTTGTTGTTATTCGCTACGAAGGTCCAAGAGGCGGTCCTGGCATGCAAGAAATGCTTTACCCAACGACCTACTTAAAAAGTATGGGTTTAGGCAAAGCCTGCGCTCTCATTACAGACGGTCGTTTTTCGGGAGGCACTAGTGGTCTTTCTATTGGTCACGTAAGCCCAGAAGCAGCGAGCAAGGGTAACATTGCCTTAATTCAAAACGATGATGTCGTCGAAATCGATATCCCCAATAGAAAAATCAACATTGGTATTACCGATGCCGAGTTAGAAACACGACGCAAAGAAATGGAAGCTAAAGGAAGAGATGCCTGGAAACCCATTGGTCGCGAACGCGTCGTTTCTAAGGCACTCCAAGCTTACGCCGCTATGGTGTCTAGTGCGGACAAAGGTGCTATTAGAGACTTGTCTTTGACTTGCTTGTAAAAGCACGCAGATTTGTAAAAAAGGAAACACGATGCGCTCTTTTTTCGTTGCCGTTTTTATTGTTGCTTGCTTATTGCTAGCCGCTTGTGGACGCGATAAAGGAGCCTCTGTTTTACCGGAATCAAGCTCTTCTATAGAAGTCTCGTCGAGTTCTTTTTTTAAAACATCATCAAACTCCACTGTTGTCGATTCTTTAGGAATTTGCGAAGCGTGCGATTCGTTCAACGCTGCAGCCCCTTTAATTACAAATTCGGGCGGACGTGGGTCTGTCACTACCTACGGCTCCATTAGCGCTAAAGAAACAAGTCAGGGAGGAGCCTGTAACTACGGTGAGACTCGCATTCAATATTACGCGGCTATTCATGTCAATATATCACAAGGCGATAATCTTGGCCCTTGGCAAGGCGGCCTTGCTTGTGGTGGTTGTGTTGCTGTGAAAGTAAAAACGCCTGATGGATGGAAATCAACTGTGGTACGCATTACAGACAAATGCCCCGATGAAAATTGTGGCGTTGATCTTGGCGGAGCTCCCACATTTGACCTTATGGGAGAAAGAGTCGGGCGTTACGAGGGTGAGTGGGAATTCGTGCCATGTGCAGGGATTGAAAGTGTTTTTGGCGACTCCACCGCCATCTATGTTAAAGAAGGGGCAAGCCCATTTTGGAGTATTATTCAAATTAGAAACCCCCCGGACGCTTTAAAAGCAATCGAAATGAAGCGCTTAAGCGATTCTGTTTTGTTTGTTATAAAGATGGCAAGTGAGGCAGAAAATTATTGGAAGATACCCACGACAATTTTAGAAGACTCTTCTCTTTACGAGCTTAGCGTTTTTTACCGTTTTGGCCAAAAAGAAACTTGGTTGTTAAAAGGCTCTGCATTAGCAAGCGAAAAAAACACCTTGTATTTACAAGAGTAAACCGACCTTTTATAAATATATTTTGATAACAGCCAAAAAAATTAACGCCTTAAAATAAGGATGAGATTTTAGAAAGGGCTTCTTTAAATGAATCCGCTGCAGAAGAAAACGTTTTTTTTACTTCGTCCCACTTTTCGTCTGTGGCATTTGCCATGTCATTATACTTGTGCTTTAAGTCTACTTTTTTTACTTCTAAATCCTTAATCATATCTTCGTATTTGATTTTAAGATCGTCTTTAACGCTTTCTTTTTTTAGTTTCAATTCATCAATTTTTACAGAAACCTCGTCTATAACGAGATTTGCTTTAGCTTTAAATACTTCTTTGTTCATAAAAAATCCTATGTTAAATGGTTCTTTTTTTAATATACTGATTTATGAGTATAAAAAACAACATTGAATTAAAAGAACCTAAATTACTCTCTACAACGATGGCCTTGCTGTTGCGTTTCACGAAAATCCATTTGGTCTTTAGATTGTTCGATGTTTGACTGAAACTCAATATTTGCTGGAGGTGATACTCCAGATGCCCAAGGTGCTGGGAGCGAGTAAGAAGAAGGACGAGTGCTAAATCGCTTAGTATCAAAAACCGGCTTCCACTCGAGAAAAAGAGAAACAGTGTGGTCTTGAATGCTAAGTGTTTCTGCTAAAACCCCTGGAGCACTTTTGATATTGTTCACCTTTTTGTGGAGGTAAGCGTAAGAGAGGTTTAGCTGTAGCGAAGGCGCTAATCGCCAGGATACCGTGGGTTGCCACTGCCAAATCCAATCTTCGCGAGGCCTCACCGACTTAGCGTAATCATAATACCTGTATTCTAAATTCAAGTGATTCCAAAACTGTACTGCGGGGTGAACTTGCCATAAAACTGAAAATGAAAGCATCTCATTAACAAAGTTATTCCAAGAGTCATCAGCACGAAATACCCCTCCAGAAATAGAAGCAGAGCCATACAATTTATTTCCAAAAGTTTTTTTGCCGTAAATAGTACCCTCGTATTCACTTCTAGAAAAAAGGCGGTCTCTAAATAAACGACTACCCATGCGCGCCGTAAACCCGAGTTGTCGCCAAATATTCCAATCAAGCTCTACGGCTTTGTGCTCTTGGTAAATAGGATAACCCGAATACAACGAGTCTTTTTGGAAAGTAAGCGAACCTATAAAACTGATCTTAGTATAAAAGCGAGCGTTTTGCCAAGCACTGCCAAAGCGTGTGCGAATAACCCCTCGATGAAAATCGGTAGCAGCATCTGGAAAATAATACCAGCTACTAAACCGTAAGTCTACAAATGGCTGCACAGGAAAGTTTTTCATCCAAGGTTTAAAGTCTAACCCAGTAATTAAAGAGTGAAAAGCCTTAGACTCACTATTTTCGTATTTATTTTCATCTTGTATGGGATTGTCGCTATAGCCAATCCCGTAAGAAAGTAATCCAGAAAAAGGGGCTGTCCACCCGGGTTTCACAACCGATCGCATAAAAGAATACAAGGAACGATCTTCTTTAAAAAGACATTCCGATCTTCGAATTTTGGCGAAATCGCGACGCATCCTTTTGTAAAAACCATCTTTTTTATCATCAGAAAAATTGGACTGCAGTGCACTATTGTAATTTCTATATAAATTCAAAAGTTTTAGACGAGTATGCAAGCATGCAAGGTCTTCTGATTCCAAAAGAGCCTGATCATAACGCAACAGAGAATCCATATAGAACAAATGCCTCTCTGCACTTTCTACATCCTCAATCTGAATTTCACCCCAAATCCGCCAAAACTCAAGATCAGGACTAGAATGAGATCTCAAGTACCTGTCTAAAAGGACTACCGCGTGAAACGCTTCCTTCTCTGCAAACCGTTGTTCTACAATTAAAACTGAATCAAGAGGGATTTCCTCGCCCACAGAAACAGAAATCAACAGTGCTAACCACAATAATATCTTTTTCATGTATATTATAATATAACAAAGAACAATTTTTGTAATCTTTTAATTTTTAATATTATACCAATCTGTAATTTTATGTATTTATTTTCATCTCAAATTCTAAATTCAAGGTCCTTATTAATGGCTTGCCTTTTTGGCATGGCACTTCTCTTAAGTTCTTGTCTAGTCACCGAATTTACAGAACCACCAAATAGTGCAAGCAACCCAATTGAAAAGCCTGACCCAGGCATTAATGCTGATTCTGTTATCATCACTCTCCCCGATTACCTAGCAAGCATTTGCATAAAAAAAACAGTCCCCGACGTAGAAGGCTCTTTTCACGGCGTTACTCATGTGACCCCATACCAAAATACAAACGATAAAGAACTTGCCTATTGGAATGATTCTCTCACTGTTCTAGTTTACTTTAAAGCACCCGGGCCTCCTTGCCTTCAAGTACTCAAAGATTTAAAGATTTTTGAAAGTGAATTTGCGCTTAGTCACCCCGAATCGGGCTTACAAATAATAGGCTTGATTACTAGCTCTACCTACGACAGCTACCTCGACGAGTATCTCTCCGAAACGCAAGTCTCGTTTCCTATTTACCGCGATAGCAACTGGGAGTTCTCTAATATTTACGGCACCGGCTATGTGCCTGTGGTTATGGTGTTTGACACCTACGGCAATGCCTGGCAAATTACCACTTCC
>DUVD01000229.1 GCA_012841225.1 Fibrobacter sp. | reverse complement strand
TTCACCTTCCATAAATTTGCAATCACTTTAGCACTTGAAATGGCATAACCCACGCGTATTCCTGCTAGGCCATATATTTTACTAAAGGTGCGGCTTAAAAATAAATTGGGGTACTTTTGAATTTTACAGGCCAAGCACGGGTAGTCTTTAGCAGTAGCAAATTCAGCGTATGCCTCGTCTACAAAAACCAAAACAGAAGGCGGCACTTGCTCCATTAATTCAATCATTTGAGATTCAGTAAAGTAAGATCCCGTGGGATTATTCGGATTACAAATAAAAATGACACGCGTTTTGGCGTCTATTTGCTTAACTAGTTCTCGCAATGGTTCTTTTTCGTCTAAAGCCGGAACGCTCACGTACTCCCCACCAAAAGAATCCGTCACAAATCGATAAACAGAAAAAGTGGGGTCTAGCGAGAGGATTTTATCCCCAGGGCGAATAAAAGCTTTGCCTATCATGTCGATGATTTCGTCTGAACCATTACCAATAATAATTTGATCTTTGGCAATGTTATTGTGATGAGCAAGCGCTTCTATTAATTGCGGTGCATCACCACGAGGGTACATGTGCAAAGCGGTTGCTATTTTAATATAAGCTTCGGTAGCCTTGGGAGATGCCCCCAAAGGGTTTTCGTTAGAGGCGAGTTTAATCACCTTTTTTAAACCAAATCGGGTGCGAATTTCGTCTATGGACTTTCCCGGCACATAATGGGATAGTTTTTCAAGTTCTGGGCGTGCTTCAATCATAAAAAAACCTCACGTAGATTCAAATTTAATTAAGTTTTAATTCTATGATCAGAAAACTCTTATTTGTAATCGCCTTTTTTAGCATCTACGCCAGTGCATTAGACCGCATGTGGGACGCTCGCTACACTTTTGGCCCCGAAATCCGCTCCTATAGCAAAATGGGCTTTGGAGTAGGACTCCGCTCTGGCTTTAACACAGACGTGACAATGCCTCTTAATTTTCAAGCACGACTAGGCAAAGACATTGGATTTGGGGCTAAGTTATTTTTTATTTCAAGCGACAAGCTAGAAAGTGTCGAGGGCAACATCGACGTAGGCGCTAAATTCAATTTATCGACTAATTCTTATGTTGGTATCGACGGTTGCTTCGCCTTAAACCGAAATAACGGTGGCGGTCTTGTTTTTACATACAGCAAACTCACTCCAGTGGCGAGCAGCTTTTCTAATATTTATGAAGTACGAGCTGGTTTTTTAGAAGGGATTACCGGTCCAAACGGTTATGTTAAGCTTCAGGTAGGCGTAATGCCAACCCTACAACTTGGAGATCAATTTACCGCCATGGTCGAGATGAACTCTTCGGGTAGCGTAGGCAACGTCAAAGACGACTTTATGGTCGATTTACTGCCAAAATTGGAACTGAGTTTATCTAATGTACGGCTCCGTTTAGAAGTAGATATAGGCATACTTCTCAAAAAAAATAACGATCAAAAAAAGATTGCCTTATACGCTTTAACCACCTTATAAAAAAAGCGCCCGTTAAAAGGGCGCTCTCTTTTTAAATAGCCATGTCGATTACTGAATGGAGAATACTCCTTCTTTATAATCCACTACAAACGGGATTTCTGTTTGCACTTCTCCTCCTATAATCGCATAAGAAAGCACGCGTTCCACTTCGCGTTGTAAAAAACGCTGGATGGGGCGAGC
>DUVD01000228.1 GCA_012841225.1 Fibrobacter sp. | reverse complement strand
GCAAAATGGGAAAAAAATTAGCTGAAGAATGCCCCGTCGAAGCCGATATCGTCATTCCAGTTCCAGACAGCTCCACAACAGCAGCGCTTGGTTATGCCGAAGCCTCTGGGATTCGCTTTGAAATTGGCTTACTCCGCAACCACTATGTGGGTCGTACTTTTATTGACCCCACACAAAATATTCGCGAACAAAAAGTAAAACTAAAATTCAACCCGATTGAAGGCGTTCTTAAAAATAAAAGGGTATGCGTTGTTGATGACTCCATTGTGCGAGGCACCACTCTCAAAATACTATGCCGCATGCTTCGCGATGCTGGTGCAGTTGAGGTTCATATTCGTATTGCATCACCTCCTGTATCGCACCCTTGTTTTTATGGGATGGACTTTCCAAACCCCGGAGAACTCGCTGCTAGTTCTATGAGTCCAGATGAAATTGCTAAAATGCTCGGCGTAGATAGCCTGGGTTACCTTAGCGTTCAAGGAATAAAAACTTCCACAGGTCAAACTGAAAATTATTGTGCTGCCTGTTTTGACGGAGTCTATCCAGACTACACGGGCACTATTGGATTAAAAAACAATTGCATTTGTTAAAAAAACACCATCGATAACTTAAGCGCCCGAGGCGCTCAAGAAAAGCAATATCCCCGTGGCACTCACTAAGAGCCCGCCACAAAGGGATACCACGATGTTGATATTTTCCGCAAAAACGCCTGTGCACTTAACGCCTTTATCTATACCGCGTCTTAATAGAATAGTGCCAAGACCAAAAGAAATATTAGTAATAGCCATGCCAAGGCCAATGGCAAAGGCGCCTAATAAAGCCATACCGGGTAAACCGTGTAATAGGCAGAAAAACACGATTAACGCCACAGCAGGGCAAGGCACAATGCCTGTCACAAAAGCAACACCGAGAAGTTCTTTCCAAGAAGCCGTTGGCTCTGCTGAGCACATCTCATCCTTTTTATTTTTTCTTTTAACGAAACTAATAATAGAAGCCACTATTAAAATAAAACCGGTAACAATAATTAATAAATAGCTGGCCTTCTCTATCGCAAGCCTACTCAGTTCAAAAGTAGAGAAAACAACCGCGCGAGCAAAAATGTACAAAACAAATAACAACACCACTGCGCTCATCGTGTGAATCATCGTAATAGAAAAACCAAGACCAACGCCCTGTAGCCAATTGCCCCGACGAGCTAAAAAGTAGCCCGCCACAACCGACTTACCGTGGCCGGGGCCAAGGGCATGCACTAAACCATAAATTAAGCATATAATCAAGAACCATCCAATGACTTTAAACTCACCATCGTGCATGGCTTCTAAATAAGAGGTCAAACGATTACGTAAGTCTTTTTGCACGCTCACCAGTTTTTGCCACGCCGCTGATTTTAGGAAAAAAGACGATTTCGATTGCACCGGTATTTCTACTGTCGAAGGGTTCTCTGGGGATTTATCTTGAACAGCACTTTCTGTTGGTGCCATATCGAAACGCTTTTGAGAAACATTTGCAAAAGAAAATGCAGCAAACAAACAAACACAAATGGAGATGTATTTTATCATGGTTTTTTCCTAAATCGTAAATAAAGACCTTCCATTGTAGGGGGGAAAGCCTTAAACAAAGTCAAGCCTTTTAAAACATCAGTAAAGTATTCAACTTCTATGTTTGCTGGGGCGTCTACTTTCACTTTATTAATATCCAAATCGATATCAATATATGTAGATAAGTCTCTAACAGCTAATGTTAGAATGGTGTAATCGTCCTTTGCCTTTATATCAAAAATAAGGTCAAAATAAACGGCTAGGTTTTTTCCTTCTCTTTTTACCACTAGATTTTTATAATTTTTGGCCGCTAGAAACTGCGAGCCCACCAATAAATAATTATAATAGTTAAAACGTTGAGCCATTTGCACCACTGAACGCTCTATTTCTAGCGCTTCGTCCTTCGATACCTCACCCTTTTTTTTAGCACCTATAGATTCAACTTTAGCGGCACTGTACAACTCATCAAAAACCCATCGATTTTTTATTACTAATTCACCAGAGGGCTCGAAGGCGACTGATAAAAAAGCAGTGGCAAAAATATGCGGGTGTGCATACAAAGCCATTGAAAAAAAAAGCGAAATCCAAACAGTCGATTTTAACATATAAATAATGTACAATTTTTTATTTTAATTAGCGGAAAATTATTATTAATACCGCGGCACAACCAATGATTGAGCTATAAAGACGGGGTTTTAAAAATTTAATATAAGAAGTATAAAGTTTAGATTTATATTCGTTTAAACAGCCGATTAGAAAATCACATCACCACTAAATCATTTTTATGAAT
>DUVD01000227.1 GCA_012841225.1 Fibrobacter sp. | reverse complement strand
GCCAAATCGTTTTTCCCGAAAACATTTCAGTTAAAGAAAAACCTAGAGAATCGGGCAAAGAATAAAAGAGCACTAGCATTATAGTTTGCAAAGCAAGTGCAACCGAAGTGATTAATATAAATGGATTTGCTTTTATGTTACTAAAGCCTTTCTTAATTGCGATAAAAATGTTCATTGTTTAATAACTGCTGTTTTACTTTTTATTAGTGTTTTAAAATAGAAAAGCATTTAAAATAAAATCCACCGCTTTTTCTAAATCTTCTTTTTGTCTTTGACTCACTTCTCTATAACGTTGTTTAGCTCGTGCAGAGTAATCCTTGTAAATTCTAGGATCCAAAAGCTGAATTAAGCGATTTTTTATTTCACTTATGGAATAGGGGTCAAAATAGAGCGCGGCATTTTCACAGATTTCAGGGATTGACGTAGTGCCGCTTGCCGCCACAGGAACACCATAACGCATCGATTGTATAGGCGGGTAACCAAAGCCTTCATTTAGCGAAGGGAATATAAAAGCGTAAGCATTTTGATGCAAAAGCTCCAACTCCTCGTTTTCGACATAATTCAGAAAAATAAAGTTTTCATGGTGGCGTATTTTTTTAGTGTAATTTTTTTTATTAGTTACACCAGTGACTATGATTTTGAAGTTGAATTCTTTATTTTGAGCTATCCACGATGAAATCAATTCATCAAAAGCAACCACAGCGCGGAGGTTGTTTTTTTCCCATCTTGCGCCGCTTGTCAATAAAAAATATCTTTTACCTCCCGTCTCTTTTGGCAGAATGCCTTTAGCTACATTTTCTGCCATCGGGCTATAAAAAACAGGGATTTCTATGTCTATTAACTCTGGGAAAAAACCTTTTATCGACGCTCTACTGTGTTCACTTACCGTCATTGCCTGGACTTTGCCTTCGGCAATGCGTTTGGCAAGCAACTGGTATTTTGGTTTATAGAAATATTTTTTCCAGCACTCTCGATATCGAACCAAAGCCTCTATTTTTTGTGAAAATGATTTAGCAAATGAAACCCCAAGCCCGCTATAATGCATTTCAAGAGCTCGCACACCATGCCAAGTAAATACAAATCTTTCCACTTCTATTTTCCATTTTTTTTCAAGGGAATATAGTGGCGTGTAAAACGTATTTATAGCATACTTATTAATGATTTCTTGTGGGGAGCTTTCATTAATGTCAAAAATCGAAATGTCATTTTTTTTACAAGCAGCAATTATACTAGAGCTTAAGTATTTTTTGCTGTCATAGATGCAATAGATTTTAGTTTCTTTGTTTTGAAAAACGGGAGCACCCTCGTCGGGCAAAACCAAACCCCTATGATTGGGGTCATAATGCTTTAATAACGCCCAAAACAATTCCTCTCCATAAGAGCCCCCACCATGAAACTTGGCATTGTGTATGGGTTGTACGGCAACTAAATTATAAAGTAAATTCATAAAATTTTACCGATGAGTTCCAAAGGGCGTATTAAAAAAGGCGTTTTTTTATATAAAAAGGAGAGCGATTTTGCAAAAGCATAAGAGCGAACTATATCGGCACCTAAAGCACCTACTTTTTTGGTCTGGTATAAAAAAGAATGTTTGGCATTTTTTATCACGTAATCGTAATATTCATTAATGACGATTTGCTTGCTCTCTAAAACGCGTACTGGAATATTCTTTAAATTGGTGTAAAAATCTTTTCTTAAAATTTTTGGAATAAATACATCCATACTTGCCGGCACTTCACGTCCGCAAGGATTCACAATGCGCGATCCAAAAAAATGTAGGACTTTTGCTTGGGGTAAAAACTCTTTGCCATAAGCGAGTTGGCAATTCCATTCTCCCGGCATTTTTTTTATGATGTACCCAAAACTGTAATTAGTTTCTGCTAAAGCAGCCATATCAAAAGGGTAGTTTTTAGACACACAAAATAACCATAGTTCGTGCCACTTCTTAAAGAATTCCCTAGACTTTGGCGTATCACTTGCAAACATGACGCCCCCATTAAATATCTCGTCGTTTTCTATAGGTGAAAACCCGAGCATTTTTGCTGCCGTCAAAACCTTTTTTCTGTTAATCGCTTTGTGTAAATTGGTGTGAAGGTCAAGGACTGCATAAATGCCGCCTCGCCATTCATCGGGAATGGTTAAATCGCCAGCCACCGCAATATCGGAATCCATATACAAAAAATC
>DUVD01000030.1 GCA_012841225.1 Fibrobacter sp. | reverse complement strand
TAGCCGCTACTTTAGGACTTCGCTTTTTTATTATGCGTACGCCTCCTTTTGGCAGCTTGTATGAAGTCACGCTTTTAGTCCTAGTTTTTATTTCATGGTTTTTAGTGTTTTTATATTTAAAGAAAAAAACGGGGTCGGGCATTTTGCCTTCGGGCATTCTGATTTTTATCCTTTTGTTTTTTGCTCAAAATGCTTTATTACAAGGGGATTCATTTAAGGTATTACCTCCTCTATTAAATTCTTCTTTTTGGTTAACCACCCACGTATTTACGATAGCTTTGGGTTATAGCGGCATGATTTTATCGGGATTATGGGCGCACGTCTGCATGGTAAAACCCTCTAAAGAAAACAAACAATTGCTCTATGGCATTTTGGTGTTTGGCGTTGCCTTTACTGGAGTGGGAATACTCCTAGGCGGTGTTTGGGCCGACTTAGCTTGGGGCCGTTTCTGGGGTTGGGATCCTAAAGAGTGCGGGGCGCTTTTTGTAGTGATATGGGTAATGATCGCCTTACACGCTAGAGCGGGCAAGTTTTTAACAGAGAGCGGTTTTGTGTTTTTCTCGGCTTGGAATATGATTGTGATTGCGCTTTGCTGGTTTGGCATTAACATCTTGGGCATAGGCCTTCACAGTTATGGCTCTCAAAATGGCATTGCCTTAGGCCTTCTGATTTTTATATTAGGTGATGCTTTACTTATTTCTTTTTTGGCGTGGAACCAGCGTCGTCAAAGCTCTAAAAGTTCTTGAATAAACTACATTTAATTTATGTTAAAATGGGACTCTCTTCTTTCTGCTACGCGTTACGCTCATCCAGCGACTCACGATCCTAATCGCTCTGAATTTCATCGAGATTACGATCGAATTGTCTTTTCTACGGCGTTTCGTCGTCTTGGTCGAAAAACGCAGGTTCATCCCTTCTCAGTTAACGATCATGTGCACAGCCGCTTGACTCATAGCATTGAGGTGTCGAGTGTTGGCCGTAGCCTTGCTATAACAGTGTTTCATCGAATTAAAGAACACTTACCTAGAAATTTGAATGAGTATCATTTTGGTATGATATTACAGTCGGCATGCTTGGCACACGATATTGGAAATCCTCCTTTTGGTCATGCTGGCGAAGCCGCTATACGGGAGTGGTTTCGAAAAAACAGAACGGCAGCGCCGCTCCGAGATCTTTCCGACAAAGAGATGAAAGACTTTGAGAATTTCGATGGCAACGCACAGGGCTATCGTATTTTATCAAAGCTAGAATATCATTTTCTAGACGGTGGAATGCGTCTCACCTATGCTACTATCGGCTCTATGCTTAAATACCCACGCTTGGCTAGTTTTGGTGCTCCGACGAGTATTTTTTCGACCGAAGCGGATTTGTATCGAGAAACAGCGCAAGTGCTCGGATTACCCGAAATGGAAACAGGGCATTGGGTACGCCACCCGCTCAGCTTTTTAATGGAAGCTGCAGATGATATTTGCTATTCGATTCTCGATGTTGAAGATGCTATTGAACTTGGTATTTTAAATTTTAGCGATGTTCGTTCTATGTTTGTTTACCTTTGTGGAGATGGAGTCTGCGTCGATAAGGAATTCGAAGAAAATGGGAAGAATTTTAGAGATTTTTTATCGAGCATTCGCGGGCATGCCATTCAAAATTTAATTGATGATGTGTCGCAGGTTTTTGTAGACCATTATGATGAAATTATGGCGGGCAAGCTTAATCGTAGTTTAATCGATTTATCTCGCTCCGATACCATGGAGGGTATTCGCATTGCTAAGCGACTAGGCCGTGAACGCATTTATCCTGACCGCCGTAAAACAGAATTAGAAGTAGGGAGTTACACTACCTTGAGCACCGTTTTAGATGCTTTTATTTCTGGTGTTTATGAGTATAGGTTATGTGGAGAGAGTTCTTATAGAGCAGATCGAATTGTGCGTCTTATTGGGCAATCAAAAATAGGCCAATCGGTTTCGAGTGTCGAAGCTTACCATCAGGTGCTTGATTTTGTTAGTGGGATGACGGACAATTATGCGACTTATTTGGCGCGTCAAATAGGTGGCTTGGTGAACCCATTGTGATTATAAATGATGCTTCTAAGATTTGGCTGTTTGATTATGACCTCACCCTTTATGGTCATGAAGAACGCGAGGTATTAAATTCATTGGATCATCGGATCTCCCTTTTTGTGCAACAAACGATTGATGTTTCTTTTGAATGTGCCTCTGAAATTCGCAAAAAGTACTGGCTTGATTACGGAACGACACTCGCAGGCCTTCGCGCTGAGCATCAAGTGGATCCCAATGTTTTTTTTAATTTCATTCATTATAATGATGGGTTGGTCTTTCCGAAAGAATCACCAGAAAAAAGAGCCCTCCTAAAGAGTTTAAACGGCGCCAAATTCATATTTACCAATGCCCGTCGAGACTGGAGTGATGCAGGCCTTTCTTCTATGGGTATTGCTGACTGTTTTGATGGGATTGTCGACTTAAAAGAACTCAATTGGCATGGAAAACCCTCAGTGCATGCGTATAATACAATGGAAGACTTTTTAAGTAAACAAGGGTTTTCTCTTTCAAAAATTAATAGTACTAGTATTGTTTTTTTAGAGGATTCCGTATTGAACTTGCGACAAGCGCATGAACGCGGTTGGACTACTATTTTAGTCCATCCTACAGAGAAAAAAGAGAGCTGGATTGATTACCAATTAGATCATTTGTTATCCTTACAGGCATTGCTGGAGACACCTCATGTTTGAAGAGTATATTGAGTCTATTTACAAGCCGGTAGAGTATCCCGCTCTTTGGGAGCAAAGAAAAGCTTGGATTAAAACAAAACCCCTTAAGGGCTATCGCCTTTTAGACGCTTCTCCTGTTTTTAGAAATTCTCTTGTCAAGTACGACGCCCTCCTCGCTGCCGGTGCTTCTTTATCTATTGGATTCTCAAAAAAAATACCTAATGATCCTTTCATTCTAAAAATAATTATAGAGCGAGGCCTTTCGATTTATTCCACTGAAGAGGCAGCAGTTTCTTGGGATATTGTTTTAGATTGTGCAGCACAGTTTGCTCATGTTGATTCTAAATACGGTTTTGTTGAATTGACGCGTTCAGGCGTATCCGTTTATGAAAAATCAAACAAGCCTGTTTACGTAGCCGACTCGAGTGAAATAAAAAAAATAGAAACTTCTTTAGGCACAGGGGAAAGTTATTTTAGGGCCATGAAGGAGTTTGGTTTTTCGGACTGGAAAGAGAAAGAGCTTCTCGTTTTTGGGAGTGGTAAGGTGGGCTCAGGCATTATTACTCACGCTCTTCGTCTTGGTGCCAAAATAACGGTGGTAACAGATTCTCTTTTATATGAGCAAGAACTTTATGCTTTGGGCGTTTCTTCTGTAGTTGACTTCAAAGAGCTAAGTGCAGTGGCAAAAAAAATAGTTCTCGCTGATTTTATCGTAACGGCAACAGGAATTAAAAACGCGTTAAATCACCCTGAATGGGTTCGAGCTCTTTTAAAAACCAATGCGGTTCTTGGTAATATGGGTGTTGAGGATGAGTATGGAGATCCTATTCCAGAAAAACGAGTCCTTTATGCAAAAGAGCCATTGAATTTTTCCTTACAAGAACCAACTCAGTTAAAGTTTATAGATGCCACGCTCGCTTTGCACAACGCGCTTGGTTTAGCTTTGTTAAAAACATCGGGTAGCGGTATTCGCTCTATTCCCGTAGAAATAGAACAACACATTTTAGAGATTACACGGCAAAACGGAGAAATTTTATAATGTTTTTAGAAATGATGTCGTTTGATTTTATGCAAAACGCAGTGGCCGCAGGAGTCCTCGTCGCCGTTGCTTGTGGCATTATGGGTTCTTTCGTTGTCGTAAATAAGCTCGCTAGTTTATCTGGAGGTGTGGCCCACGCTTCTTATGGTGGTGTGGGTATTGCTTGCTTTTTTGGTTTTTCACCATTGCTTGGGGCTTTAGGCTTTGCCTTGGCGTGTGCTTTATTGATGGGTGTTTTGACTTGGAAAAACAGAACTCGCTCCGATACCCTCATTGGCGTTATTTGGGCTTTTGGTATGGCATTGGGAATTATTTTAACTGATTTAACACCTGGTTACTCAAGCGACATGATGAGCTTTCTATTTGGTAGCATATTGACTGTGCCCACTTCTCTTTTAGCGTTTATGAGTGTGTTACTTGCTACAATTATTTTCTTAACTATTTTTTATTTTAGAGAATTTCTCGCCTTGTCTCACGACTCTGAATTTGCACAGGT
>DUVD01000226.1 GCA_012841225.1 Fibrobacter sp. | reverse complement strand
CTAAAACGGGTTCTATGGATTCTAAAAATTCTATCACGGCCTGGTGAAACTCGTCTTCACCTTTATTCTTCAGAACCACATTTTCGTAAATTTTCTGAAGGTATTCGTTCTTAAGTGACATTTGCGATCTCCGGTTGTTTATGATTAAAAAAAACCAGAATAAACATAGTAAAAGTAAAGTTTATTTTTATTACTCCCTAAAAAAAAGTCCTTTTAAATATTCTGCCGCCGAAAGCGTAATCGGCATAAAATAAGCGTTGCAATTGGCGTCGGCTATTCTTTCTAGAAGCTGCCTCGCGAGTTCGTTATTCTCTAGCTTCCCATAGCTAAAATTAGCAGGAAATACCACTTGATTAACCCTTTCCCAATACTGACGAGACTTATCGGAGTGAACGGGGCTAATGCCAAACCAAAGCTCTGTATTCGAGAGTTGCTCCAGCCAAAGATCGAGTATTTTTAATGAGAAAAAAGGCTGCGTGTAAAAACCATCACACCCGGCTTCCATTTTTTGGAAAGCATAATCTAATTCTTGGCGAAAAGAACTCCTGTAGGGGTCTAAACCCGCATAAATTTTTAAAGAAGGGAACGCCCGTCTCACCTCGGCAATCGCTCTGAGCGTGGTGAGTCCCGATGGAACAAACTCTCCTTTTTTTGGCAGGTCACCACCAATCAAAAGCACTTCTTTTAATCCAATAGACTCCAAAAACGAAAGTTTTTCTAACAGGTCATCTAAGGTGCGGTCGATTAATCGAAAGTGAGGTACCACCGGCAAGGCTTTACTTAAGAGAATTTGGGCCGCCTCAAAGGAATTAATGGGGATCGAACGTACTTCGGGTACATTTATTTTTTTTATAAAAGGATACTGTTCTAAATTGGAGCGACTCTCTTCAAGAAAAAGTGAAGAGTCTCTTGGCACTAGCTCCAAAGCAATAGAATTTGGAATTTTTATTTTCATAACATAAATCTAAATTTTATTTTAAATTAATCAATGCATTAATTCGCATTTTCGCATAATAGATATAAATGAGCTTACCAATCGATACAATCACCTTTATCAAGGTTTTTATTTAAGCATGTGTCGACGTTATACCTTCATTTTTGGAAATTCAGGTAATTCATGTACAGGCAGAAAAGTCTTTTTTTCGTTAGAAAAAGCAAAATAACGAACTTCACTACCAAGCCCAAGCATTATATAAGCTGGGCAAAGGACTTTCAAATACCGATTCAACTGAATTTCGAGCTCTCCCCAAGTGTACTTTCCCTCTGCCTTGCACTCTACTAAAAGCCAAGGCTTGGCAATGGTCCCTCCTCGTCGAAAATCATGCACTAAAATATCGACTCGGTCTTTTGAAGTTTTTTTTATTTGAGAAAGGCTAAATTCGACTTCCATTAAGTGCGAGGGCACGCACACAATCTCGAGCAAAAAACTAATCACTTGTTGGCGAATGCATTCTTCTGGAGTGGCGGCAACGCATTTTTGACGTATGGGATCAAAGCAAGGCATGTGCAAAAACATAAAAATAAAAGACTTGTCTGTTTTAAACATCACAAGTAATTGTTACATTTGAACTATCTCTTTATAGGAGTTTGTGATGAGATTAAAATTATTGAGCGAGGGCGCTAAGGAACTTTCATACGAAATTCGTGAAATCGTAAAGAAAGCAAACCAGGTCCAAGCTCTTGGCCTTCCCATTCATTGGGAAAATATCGGTGATCCAATTCAAAAAAAATGCCAAGTACCCACTTGGATTAAGGATACCGTCGGAAAAATTGTTCAAGAAAATGCAAGCTACGGCTACTGCCCGTCTCAAGGTGTTCTTGCCACTCGCGAATTTTTAGCAAGTGAGACCAATAAAATTGGCGGCGCCCAAATCACAGCAAATGATATTTTGTTTTTTAATGGGCTTGGTGACGCCATTGCCACTATATATAGTCTGCTCGCTTTAACGACTCGTGTTATTGGGCCTTCCCCAGCTTACAGCACTCATAGTTCCGCAGAAGCTTCTCACGCGCATTCCGCTCCCATTACTTATCGTTTGGACCCAGCAAATCATTGGTACCCAGACCTCGAAGAACTCGAAAATAAAGTCAAGTACAACCCCAATATTGGTGGTATCTTGATAATCAACCCAGACAACCCGACGGGCATGGTTTACCCTCTTGAGTACTTAGAGAAAATTGTAGACATCGCGAGACGCTACCACCTCTTTATTATTTCAGATGAAGTATACAACAAGATCGTTTACAATGGCGCACGCGCTTATTCTCTAGCCGAAGTCATTCAAGAAGTTCCTGGCATCGCCCTAAAAGGCATTTCAAAAGAATACCCCTGGCCAGGCGCTCGTTGCGGCTGGGCGGAGTACTACAATCGCGACAAAGACGAACAATTTGACGCCTTTTGCAAAGCCCTCGACAATGCCAAAATGATCGAAGTATGCTCGACAACTATTCCTCAACTTACGATTCCTAAAGTCTTAGGCGATCCTCGCTATATGAAGCACCGCCTCTCTTTAAATGAAAGAATTGGGCAAAGAAGCTCTATTGTTAACGAGATTTTAGGCGACGTTCCAGAACTTTATTTTAACCCTACTTATGGTGCGTTTTATAACACGATCACCTTTAAGGAAGGCGTGCTCAACAACAGGCAAACGCTCCACATTGAGAATCCCGAAATTCGGGCAAAAGTCGAAAACTGGGTTAAAGATGTCCCTAGCTTAGATTATCGCTTTGTATATTATCTATTGGGTGCAACCGGCATTTGCGTGGTACCTAGTAGCAGCTTTTGCAGTGATCTACAAGGGTTTCGCATAACACTACTCGAAGAAAACGACGACGACCTGCGTGAAATCTTTACGACTTTACGCGACGCTATTAAAGCGTTTATCTTGAGTGCTAGTTAAACTGTTGGAATTACTTTGATAGGCGGAAAAGGCGGGTCTAGCTCCAAACAAATGGGGCAATGATCCGAGCCCGCCACCTCTGGCATGATTTTAGAATCAATAACACTCGCCATGAGTGCTTTATCGACAAAACAATAATCTAACCGCCACCCTACGTTCCGTTCACGTGAGTTCGCGCGATTAGACCACCAGGTGTATGCCTCTTCTGTCGAAGGATTGAGCTCGCGGAAGGTATCAGCAAAACCATTTTTTATGTATTTATCGATCCAAGCGCGTTCAATAGGTAAAAAACCGCTAATATTTTCGTTTTCTTTGGGGCGGGCAATATCGATTTCTTGATGAGCCGTATTGTAATCGCCAACGGTCACCACATGCTTGCCATTAGATAGCCAATGAAGGGAGTTTTCTAAAAAGGCGTCATAAAAGCGCAATTTGTAATCGAGTCGATCTTCGCCCTGGCCACCATTTGGAAAGTAAACATTATTTAGTACCCAATCAGGAAACACCAATTGGATCATACGGCCTTCTTCATCAAATTCTTCGATTCCCATGCCATAATTAACAATATCGGGTTCTATTTGGGAATAAACAGCAACACCGCTATACCCTTTCTTTTTTCTGCAAGCATTCCAATAAGTAAAATAACCTTCTGGGTTTTGCAGTGATTCGGGAGCTTGGTCTAATTCGGCGCGCACTTCTTGGAGACAAAGGATATCTGGTTTTAAATCTGAAAACCACTTTTCAAAGCCTTTTTTCGCGACTGACCGGATCCCGTTTACATTCCAGCTATAAATATTCATGAATACAACAACCTTTTTATTGGATCTAAACTGAAAGATAGAATATTTAATCCTTTTTAACTACAAAGAGGGCTCATTCCTCGCTAAATCAAAAATTATGGCTTATTTTTTAATGATTACAACAAATTTTGTACCCCTTTTTTTGATAAAGCTTATATTTAAAATTATGAAACTGCTATTTTCTTTTCTTGTTAGTCTTCCTTTAATTACAAATTTGGTAGGGTGTGCCGGCTCTAATGATGGGGCAAATTTAGAAGTACCTACCGATATGCCCCCTATTTGTAGAGGGATTGACTTTGTCGCTCAGCCCGACATGCGCGAAGTATGTGGCGTAAGAAGCGTCCGTTACAAAGCTTATCGCAATATTCCACAGCAACGTTATTTGATTAAGCCTACAGAAACGTCTTTAGTTAAAGTTCGCGATAAAATAGAACTACGGTTCCCAAATACATTGCCTATTATTTTAGAAGGGGCTATTGTCACTGAAATCCAGTTCAACCAAGACAAGCGCCTCGAAAAGATCAAGAATTCTTACGACTATTACGAGCTTTACAACGAAGGTCGCGAGCGCATTCGCATTTTCAAAATGGGAATCCCCACCGACGCTGGTACTTTGCATGAATTCTGCTTTAGAGTTCCAGAAAAACTCGGCAACGAGCGCACCAGAAGCGTGGCTATGGGAAACCGCATTGAGGCCATGACTTGCGAAGACTTTAACGGTTTATTAACCTTAAACGGTAAGAAACTGACTCCAAAACACGTTAAATAGCGTTATCGATATTAATAAAGGAAGCGGGTATTTTAAGATCCGCTTTTATTTTTGCAGCCAAAGCCTCTACCCCAAATACCTCTGTGCGGTGATGGCCACAAGCAATTAAATTTTGGCGACCTTCTTCTACAAAAATGGGCGTTTCTTCTTTGATTTCACCTGTTAAGTACAAATCCACTCCAAGAGCAAAAGCCTCGTTCATATAGCTGCTCCCACCTCCAGAACAAATCCCTACTTTATGAATTTGCTCTGAACCAAAAAGAAGCTCGCTTTGAATACCAAGCGGAAAAAGTTCTTGAACGCGACGCACAAAATCTTTTCTAAAAACAGGAATATCGAAAGCGCCAATTACGCCCACTTGCCTTTCTCCAGAATCAATAAAACCACCGACTCTCTTTAAACCGAGTGAAGAAGCAATTAAAGCGTTATTGCCTATCTCCAAATGGCCATCCAAAGGCAAGTGAAAACCGAACAGCGAAATGCCATTTTTCATTAATTTCTGCACTTTTCTACCCAAAACACCCACTGGCAGCTTATCATCTCCAGACCAAAACCCATGTGGATGATGAACAATAATACAATCGGCACCACACTCAATCGCCTCATCGACTAACGATTCGCGAAAAGAGACGCCCGTCACCACTTTTGAAACCATTGAAGAAGCCTCGACGCAAAGGCCATTGGAACAATAATCTTTGTATTTAGGCGTTTCTAATAAAGAAGCAAGCCAAGATGAAAAATCGGTCAGAAGCATAAATAAACCCCAAAGTAAAGAATATTAAGAAAATAGTATTTTTTTTGCCATTTATTTTATTTCGATTGAAAAACTCTATGCGTTTTTCTAAATTTATGCATAAATAATGCAAATGCACAAAAGGATATCTATGGCGCACTATCTTTTTACCTCTGAATCTGTCTCTAAAGGTCATCCCGATAAAGTTGCAGATCAAATTTCGGACGCTATCTTAGATGCCGCCCTCACCGTCGATCCTGAAAGTCGCGTCGCCTGCGAAACTCTTGTAAACACAGGTCTTGTTGTTATTGCCGGCGAAATCACCACGCACGCGAATATCGACTACACTCAAATAGCACGCGATGTGATAAAAGAAATCGGCTACACCGACTCCGACATGGGCTTTGACTATAAAAGCTGCGCCGTTTTAATCGCTCTAGACAAACAATCCCCCGATATTGCACAAGGCGTAAATGCAGAAAAAGCCAATGGTAAAGCAAGTGCAGAGCAAGGCGCTGGCGATCAAGGCATGATGTTTGGATTTGCCTGCAATGACACCAAAGAGTTAATGCCTTTACCCATTTCTCTCGCCCACGAGTTGATCGCAAAACTCCAAGACTTGCGCGAATCTGGTGAAATCAAATGGCTTAGGCCCGACGCTAAAAGCCAAGTTACTATTGAATACGACGAAAACGACAAGCCCGTTCGCGTGGACACCGTAGTCTTAAGCACACAACACCAAGCGACTTACCAAGGCAAAGAACTCAGCCACGACTTAATTCAAAAGACCATTATCCAAAAACTGATCAAAAAAGTAATACCTGCCCATTTATTTGACAAAAAAACACGCATCCTCATTAACCCCACCGGCAAATTTGTAGTTGGCGGCCCACACGGGGACTGTGGCCTAACCGGCAGAAAACTCATCGTCGACACTTATGGCGGCATGGGCCGTCACGGGGGTGGTGCCTTCTCTGGAAAAGACCCTTCAAAAGTTGATCGTTCGGGCGCTTACGCCGCACGCTATGTTGCTAAAAATATTGTTGCTGCAGGTCTCGCCGACCGTTGCGAAGTTCAACTCGCCTATGCCATCGGGTATTCTCAACCCGTATCCGTATTGGTCAATACCTTCAATACAGGTAAAATAACCGACAGCCAAATAGAAGATTTAATCAAAAAACACTTTGACTTATCTCCTGCTGGGCTCACCAAAATGCTCGACCTAAAAAAGCCAGGCTACTTAACGACTGCCGCTTTAGGGCACTTTGGCAGAACAGGCAAACGCTTTACCTGGGAGAAAACAGACAAAGCTGCCGAGCTTAAAAAAGCGTTGAAGAAGTAAGCTTTTATATAAAACCCACAAGTACAATTAGCCCGAAGATCAATGCTCCGATTACAAACAGAAACATTAATACTTGCATTACTAATTCACTGAATATCTCGGCAGCATTTCCCAATGCTCTTAAGAACTTTTTCATAATAGGGTTATCTCCAAACTCTAAATTCTCTTTAAAATAAAGATAAGCACATATAAAAGACAAACTTTGTCATTTTGAATAAATCAATGCACTTTGTCTTAGTTCTATTGCCAAGTGTTTTGTTTTTGGATAACTTTGCTTGTATCATATTTATTAGCATAGGAAGCTTGCATGCCACGTCTATCCGAATCCGAAGCTCTCGATTTATTTCTTAATGCGCCTTTGGCCGATCTTTGTGCTAAGGCAAACGCAGTTAAAGAAGCCCGACACGGCAAGTCCATTTACTGGGTAAATAACAGGCAAATTAACTACACTAATATTTGTGTTTTGCACTGCACTTTTTGTGCCTTTTCAAAGATCAAAAAAGACAGCCCTCACGCTTACGATTGGAGCCACGAAGTGGTTTTGCAAAAGGCTGGTGAGGCTATTGCTAAAGGGGCTAGGGAGCTTCACATTGTTGGCGGGCTTCACCCAGATCATCCATTTTCTTATTATGTGGAAATGCTTAAAAAGCTACGCGCGGCGTACCCTTTAGTGAATTTAAAGGCCTTTACTGCAGTGGAGCTCTGTTACTTTGCTAAAAAGTCAGATCGGCCATTAAGTGCTATTATTGGCGAGTTAAAAGAGGCTGGTTTAGACGCCCTCCCCGGAGGTGGTGCCGAGATTTTGGTGCAAAGTGTACGCGATGATATTTGTAGCGATAAAGAGACGGGACAAGAGTGGCTCGACGCTCATCGTGCTGTTCACGAGGCAGGCATTCACACTAATGCGACTATGCTTTTTGGCCATATAGAAACGCCAGAACAGCGTATTCAGCACTTGGGTATGCTGCGCGATTTGCAAGACGACACTAATGGCTTCTATTCTTTTATCCCTCTTGTTTTTCACCCCGAGCACAATAGCCTTGGTCGGCGTGTGGGGCAAAAAACGGGTGAAGAGGATATCCTTCGGACTGTTGCTATTTCTAGGTTATTTTTAGATAATTTCCCTCATATTAAGGCTTACTGGGTTCAGATGGGCGTTTCTACTGCGATGAAAGCGCTTCACGCTGGGGCGTCGGATTTAGATGGGACTATTATTGAAGAGAAAATTACTCATGCGGCGGGAGCAGAATCCCCTGTTGGTATGACCCCCGAACATATTCAAGATTTGATTAGGAACGAAGGTTTAATTCCTGTAGAGCGCGACGCTAAATACGAAACCTACCCTTAAGCTGGTCTCTGAGGTAAAAAAAGCTCCTGCTCTTTTTATTTTTGGCGCTTGTAGGACTGTATTTTTGTACATTCATTATATGAAAACTCGAAGTTTATTTTTGTTTTTGCTTTTGATGCTCTCGGCCTCTCTTTATGCTAAAGACAGCGCCATAATTGACACCTCTGTAGTGGCTACTAAAAAAGCCGTTTGGATTTCCTTAGAGGGCGATGTCGATAAAAGCATGCTGAATTATTTAGGGCGCGCTATTGCAGAGGCAGCAGTGCAAAAACCAGATGTGATTGTGTTTGAAATCAATACCTTCGGCGGTAGTCTTGACGCCGCATTCTCTATTGTCGATACTATTTTAAGTATTAAAAATACAAAAACCGTGGCGCTAGTTCGCAAAAAAGCGATTAGTGCGGGGTCTCTTATTGCTCTCGCTAGCCAAGAGCTTTATATGCTCGAGGGCACTACTATTGGCGACTGTGCGCCCATTGTGCAAGGGAGCGACGGGACTCCCACTATTGTTGGCGAAAAAATTCAATCCCCACTTCGCGCTAAGTTTAGGAATTTAGCGCAACGCAATGGCTACCCAGAATTGCTTAGTGTAGCTATGGTAACTCCAGAGCTCGAAATTTTAGAATTGCATCATAAAGACTCTACCTTAATGATAGAAGGGAAAAACTACGCCAAGTTCTCAGAGGCAGAAAAAGAATTTTGGGGTTCTCCAAAAGTGCTCGTTCACGAAGATGAACTCTTAACCATGACCGAACAAGAAGCGCTCGAACTCGGTTTTTCTAAAGCTACAGTTAAAAGTAGGTCTCAGCTCGAAGGCCTTTTAAATATTAGTTCTTCTGTTAAAATAGAACCTTCTACTAGCGAAAAAATCTCTGGCTTTATTGCCGCTATTTCTGGGCTTCTTTTAATCATTGGGTTTGGCGCTCTTTACCTAGAATTTAAAACGCCTGGTTTTGGTCTTTTTGGCATCACCGGTATTATCGCTATTGCCATTGTGTTTTTAGGTCAATACGCTGGTCACATCGGAAGCTATTTGCCTTTAATTTTACTGGTCATTGGCGTTCTTTTATTTGTTGTTGAAATTATAATTATGCCTGGCACTTTCTTATTTGGTGTAGCTGGAATCATCGTGATGATGATCGCCCTTATTATGACTTTTGATGTATCGCAATTACCCAGCTTTATAGAAGGGGCTGGCCTTGACGCTTCTCCATGGCTTTACGGGATGTTCTTTATTTTGACATGTGCTGTGGTGGCTCTTGTGTTTCCAATTATTGTTTCTAAATACATTGTGCCTTTGCTGCCACAAGGTTATACCCCTATGCTAAAAGCAGACCTTGCCAGCACATTTTCCCCTACAGAAGCTATTTCAAATATTAGCATTGGTTCTGTGGGCGTTGCTAAAACATTCTTAAGACCCGTTGGCCACGCCGAATTTGACGGGCAATTGTTAGACGTTCAAACCCGAGGTGATATTATTGAACCAGGAGAATCGATTGTGGTTACCCTTGTTCAAGATAGTCGCATCTGGGTCCAAAAACAAAACCAAGTTT
>DUVD01000225.1 GCA_012841225.1 Fibrobacter sp. | reverse complement strand
TTTCTGGGTTAGATATCATCAAGTGGCAGTCTAAAGGTAAGGAGGTTCCTTTTTTGATATTAGCAGCAATATCTGGTCCAAAGGTGATGTTAGGAACAAAATGGCCATCCATGATATCTAGATGAATCAAACCGGCACCACCCTTTTGAATGGCGGTTAAACTCTGTCCTAAATCAAGAAAATTGGCATTTAAAATGCTCGGAGCGATGATCTGTGGTATACTCATAGAGAAAATATAGTCAGTTTAGGTTCTTTTTATTACTATTTACTTAAGAAACCACCAAAAGGAGACTGCAAGATGGCTATTATAAAGAAAAAAACAACTGCTGAAGCAGCAAAGAAAGCTTCTTCTGGAGCAAAAACAACTTCTACTACTAAAACAGTTAAAGCTGTAGAAAAAGTAACGGCAAAAAAAGCACCAGCAAAGACAATAGAAAAAGTACCTGCAAAAGTAGTTGCTAAAAAAAGCGTAATTAAAGATGTCGTTTTTAGTATCGCTGCTCCCCTCGCTACGTCTGTGACTGTTGCCGGTAGCTTTAATGGCTGGAACGCCACTAAAAGCAAGCTGAAAAAAGGCAAAGACGGATTATGGTCTATTACACTTCCTCTCGCTAGTGGGCGCCATGAGTACAAATTCGTTTGCGATGGCTTAAATTGGGATGAAGGCGAGAACAAAGTCAAGAATGTCTAATTACGTTATTCCTGAAGCTATTATCCAAAAGGGTGCCGAGTCATTTGGCACCCCTCTTTGGCTTTACGACAGAAATACAATTGAAGCTCGCGTGCGCGAAATGCAGGTTTTTGATGTAGTTCGCTACGCACAAAAAGCTTCTTCCAATTTATCGATACTTTCCTTAATGAAAAAGTTAGGTGTTGTAGTGGACGCCGTTAGTGCTGGAGAAATAGTACGTGCTTTGCGTGCTGGTTTTCAGGGCGGTGTTGCTAAACAGACATCTCAAATAGTTTATACGGCAGATGTTTTTGATGTCGATGCTCTTGCCTTTGTCAAAGAGTATAACCTGGCAGTCAACGTTGGCTCTCCGGACATGATTCAGCAGTTGGCTGATTTTGGAGTGAAAACGGAACTCTCTCTTCGAGTCAATCCTGGTTTTGGGCATGGGCATTCCCGTAAAACCAACACTGGCGGCGACCTTTCAAAGCACGGTGTATGGCACACGCAAATTAAAGATTGCGTTAAACTCGCTCAAGAAAATGGAATGTGGATTACTGGCTTGCACATGCACATTGGTTCTGGCGCTGATTTTGAGCATTTATCCCAGGTGTGTGAAGCCATGTGCGATGCTGCTCGCCGTATTGGCGGTCATTTAAAGACTATTTCCGCTGGAGGAGGTCTTTCCATTCCTTATCATGAGCAAGAAAAGAATAATCGCATTGATATTCCCGCTTATTATAAACTTTGGGACGACGCACGTAAACGTATCGAACAGTCCGTAGGGCATGCTATTTCATTAGAAGTCGAACCTGGTCGATACTTAGTAGCCGAAAGCGGTTACCTAGTAG
>DUVD01000224.1 GCA_012841225.1 Fibrobacter sp. | reverse complement strand
TCTATAAATAAAATAGGCGTTGTTACATTGTACGTCCCTGCAACTACATCTAGTGTTAACGGCTTACTTTTATATTCTGGAAGATAGAGGTTAGTTGCTTGTATATTAAGGTTGTTTTGAGCAGCGATGTTTTTGAAGTAAACGACTTTTTGAGAAGAGGTGACCTCTTGACTCTCAATAATTTCTCCAGAAGAATTGATTAAATCGACTCGAGTGAGTGTTATTTGTTTTTGGCCGATGTGGTTGTAGCGCAGAGGGATTTCTATAGTCGACAAAGGAGTTCCTTTGAGACGAGTTCTAAAAGAGCGAACTTCTGTAGAATCACGCTGAGAGGAATGTAACCCCGTATCGGTGATGATTTTGACTCCCCAATAAAAAGTGACGGAAGTATCTGAAAAATCAATAGCTGAATCTTGTTCGAATGGCCCGAGTATGTTCAAGGGTTCATCGCATTTGACAGTGTCGATAAAGCTAACCCAAGTCATTTCTTTATACCTAGAAGCATAAAAGAAGCAGCGAGAGTCTTCCCAAGGCTCTTTGCCTGCAATATCCCAAAATAAAGAGATGCCCGCTGAGTCCGATACATCTAGTAAGTTATAGCCGTTTGCAGGGTAAGAGGAATTTATTTTTATGGGTGTATTAATTTGAACAGTAACAGTATCGAATAAGGTGTCTTGTACTTGATCTACAGTAGTGAGAATAGCATCGTATGTGCCTGGTTCATAAAATGTTTTAGTGAAATAAGGCATGTTAAACGACTGGTCTCCTATTTGCCATTTTACATTAAACATTTGGTTAGATATTTGTTCGTTATCGATAACTTGGCCATTGATGGAGATGCTTGCCCAAAACTTAACGGGTTGCCCAAAAGTTACAGTTTGAACGCGCGCCGAAGAATAATTCGATAAAAAATTGCCATTAAAAAACTCAGGAACAACATAAATGGTTTGCTTGATTTTTGATTCGTCTTTAGTGGAATAAAGAGCGTCATTACCACATCCTGCTATAACGACTAGGCAACCAAAAAAGAAATACTTACAGAAAGTCGAAAACAGCATAATTACTCCGACAGTTCTAATGGCGAAAGGTAAAAAGTACGTTTAAATCCATTAGAAGACACGTCGACAATTTTAAAAGAGAGAAGGTGCCAAAAGCCGTTTTGTTTTTCTTTAGGAGTGTAAACGGTGATAATAGAGTCGTTCAAAGCCCAATTGTAGTATGCTTTGCTATCCAGGTAAATCTGGATATTATTTTTACTTAAGGGTAGCCCTGCTTCTGTTATCAAAAAATATAGGGAGTCGCTTATATTAATCGTATCGCTAGTGCTGCCAATAGCGTCGAGGGTCGGGGCAGTGGTGTCTTTTAAAATAAGAGTGTCTAGCACTATCACCTCTTGTTTTCGAACAAAGAAACTAACCGTGTCCATTTTATAATCGGGATAATCTGGGTGAAACAAAAGGATTTGATAAGCACCGTGCTTTAATGATGAAAGCCGAAGCGACCCTTTAGAAAATCCATCTGGGTTAGCCGTTAAGACGGGAAGTAGTTGCCCTTCTTTGGGAATCAATTGATGTTTTAATTTTGCAAATAGAATACTGTTTTTTTGTGAAACAGGTACAATGACAGCGCCTTCATCTTTGGTATAGCTTTTAGTAAAGAAAAATGAGCGAATCACTTCTGGCGCCTTCATTTTAAATGAGTCAAAAGCCTCAACAGTCCAAAACATTTGTTGCAAAGAGGGTAATTTATGCTGATATTTAAAATAAGGCTGCGTTAAAATAGTATCAACATAGATGGAATCGGCGTCGTATAAGCGAAAATGAAACTCCATAAAATCCTCTGGATCGGGGTCTTCTGCATTCCAAACGAATGTCATTCCATTTTCAACAGCTAATTGTTGCGTGCCCTTGGCTGGAATAAAAATACTGTCGTTTA
>DUVD01000223.1 GCA_012841225.1 Fibrobacter sp. | reverse complement strand
GCCTTATCACTACCAATTTGCGGGTCCCGAAGGACAGCTACTTTTTGAGCGTCTGGGCGATACCCAAACTGGTCTACTGTAATAAATATTGGTGCTTCCTGTGCTATTAAAGCAGAGGGGAAAATGCAGAGCATTAACCCCGTTATTAAAATTTTTCCAATTCCCATAAAATCCTCACGTATTAATGATTAACCCAAAAACCTCTACTCTAATATAAAGCAAAAATGCTAAAAACACAAAGAAAATGAGATCAAATTCATTGGCATTTAAACAAGAATACTTGTGGAACAAAAAATTGGGCTAATTCTACAACAGTTGCTTCATTTTTTTTGTTATTAATGTACTTTAAAATCAGCAACAAGAATTATTCTGTTTGTGAGGCTGTATGATAGACATTTACCTCTTCCGGGATTACCGCTTATTTATGAAGGCGGTCTATGAGGATCGTAAACGCAGAAACGCCCTTTATTCTTACCGCGCTATGGCGCTCGCCATTGGCATTGATTCAAGCCAGCTCTACCGGATTATTTCCAAGAACCTCCAAATGTCTCTTCGCTATGTTGAATCGACCATTAGTAACTTGCGGCTTAAAGGCAAAGAAGCCCAGTATTTTCGCATACTGGTGAGTCTAGGCCGCGCTAAAACAGAAAAAGAAAAAAACTTGCTTATCGAAAAAATGCTTGGTATGATCGATGTAAAAAGCAAAACTCTCACCAAAGAACAGTTTTTGTTTTTTAAGGAATGGTATAACCCCACTGTACACTGCTTACTTTCTGCTCAAAAATTTACAGGCGATTATAGAAAACTAGCCAAAGCAATCGCTCCCAAAGTGACTCCCAAAGAGGTTCAGGATTCCATCTCCCTTTTAATGCGGTTAGGACTTGCTGTCGAGGACAAAGTCAGCGGAGAAATACACCCTGGTAATGCGCACCTTAGCACCAAAGCAGAAGAAGTCAGTATGGCTATTCGCAATTACCAAGCAGAAATGCTCTCTCGCGGTAAAGACGCTCTTGAAAATTTCTCAAAAGAAGAGCGTGATTTTTCTACATTAACATTTGCCATTGATGAAGAATGCCTAAAAGATGTTAAAGAAATACTCACCGAATGCCGCCGGCAAATCCAAAATCGAGTGCAAGAATCCAAAACGCCAGACCGCGTGATGCATTTAAACCTAAACTTGTTCCCAACAGCTATTTTGACGGAGAGGAAAAAATGAACTCAGCCCTTTTATTAAAAATGCAAAGTTTATTTTTTCTTAGCGTTATCAGCATTTTTTTAGGTTGTTCCGAGTCATCCATTGGCGAAGGCCCCGGTAGCGTAGAAACTCAAAACAGCATTGCAGGCGTATTCTTTTATGCCGAGAACACTCCTGCCCGCTTAATTCCCATACAGGTAGTCTCTGCTCAGAGTGTGAACAATATAGTTCGCCTAGACACTACAGATGAACAAGGCGCTTTTAATATACATAACATGCCTAAAGGTCTTTTTAATGTGATCGCCAAAGATAGCGTGGGCAAAATCGCGAGATTACTGGTAGAATCGGCCGAAACACATAATACTTTTGAAACCCCATCAGCTGTACTCAACACTCCCATTCAAAAAACAATCATTATCGACATGAGCCAAGACCTCGCGTCGTTTTCTAAAACTTGGAGATTGCGCATTTATGGCGATACCACCTCATACACCTTAAATAAAGGCACCGGCAGCGTCGCGTTTCCCGCTATGGGGACTTACATGCTTCAAGTTGAAAACGGGCAGTTTACCCAAGACAAAGTCATTCACATCGATAGTACTCTCGCAGAAGTCATCCACATTTCAATTTCAATCGAACCCTATTTCTTATTAGATGATTTTGAAAAGCAATGCTCCAAAAATTACACCAATATACTTTTTGGCACTGGTGACTGGTACATTACTCCGCAAAACAGCGCTGTCAACCGCAACGAAGCCGTCAACGATTTTTCATTTG
>DUVD01000222.1 GCA_012841225.1 Fibrobacter sp. | reverse complement strand
AGGTTACGCGATAGGCAAAGGTGATTTCTGGACTAATAGCAATCATGGGGTTGATTTGGTAGAGTAATGCCCCACCAGCATTAAAGCCAAATCCGTTATTTTCTTTTAATGCCTCCTCTCCCCAAAGCATATTGTAATTAAGGCTCGCACGGCCGCCAATGGAAAATCCATCCGCAGCAAAAGAAGAGGCGGTCATGAAAAAGGAGAATAAAATAATTTTTGATAAGAATTTCATTTTTGACTTCCTAGATTAAGTTTAAATGAATGAGTTAAATATATTCAAATAATATGGTTTGCATCACATTAGTCCTTTTTTATATGCTATAACGCGAACAAATCTTTAAGAACTATTTTTTCAAAAAACAGACTATTTGCAAAAAAAAGTGAAAAAAGGTCTCCAAAAAATATTTATTTGTTTCTATAATTAGCCTTGACTAACAAAAGAAGGATTTATGGACTCTTTAGCATTAACAAAAAGTCTCGAAGACTACCTAGAAATGATTCACATGCTGCAAAAAGAAGGCGGCAAGGTGCGCGTTAAAGATATGTCTACAGCCCTTTCTGTTAAAATGCCTTCAGTCGTTAAAGCGATTACTCTTTTAAAAGAGCAAAATTTGGTGGTTCAAGAGCCTTATGGCGACATTGAACTTACCCCTGTTGGCGAAAAAATGGCTAAAAAAATTTTAGCTCGCCATCTATTGCTAAGAGAATTCTTAATCAACTTGGGTGTTTCTAAAAAAATAGCCAATGAGGATGCTTGTTTGATGGAGCACATTTTGTCTCCAGAGACTTTGGAACGCATCGAAGAATTTAATCAGAACTTTAAAATTAACCTTAAATAAAATATTATGCCAGATCAAGAAAAAACGATTTCATTAGCTCAATTAAGGCCCGGTGAACGAGGTCAAATTTTAGGATATAGCGGTGGTGATCAGCGTTATAAAACTAGACTTTTAGCCATGGGACTAGTACGAGGTGTTGTTTTAGAAGTGCTTCAAGTGGCTCCTCTAGGAGACCCCGTCGAAGTAAAAGTGCTCTCTTATCGTTTATCTCTTAGAAAAAACGAGGCTCAAGTCTTAATGCTTAGGAAGGTTTTATGATTCACAGAGAAAATTTCACCATTGCCATTGCCGGTAATCCTAATTGTGGTAAAACGGCTCTTTTTAATGCTCTTACTGGCTCTAACCAAGAGGTGGGGAATTGGCCAGGTGTTACCGTCGAAAAAAAAGAAGGGTTTTTTAATCTTGATGGGCACCGCATTCGCGTGGTCGATTTGCCTGGCATTTACGCCCTTTCGGCAAATAGCGAAGATGAACGAGTAGCGCTTGATTTTTTATTGACTAGAGAAGCCGATTTAATCATCAATATTGTGGACGCTAGCAACATAGAGCGCAATCTATTTTTAACCACCCAATTAATGGAATTGGATGTGCCGATGGTGATCGCCGCTAATATGATGGATATTGCGGTGCGTCGCGGAATTCAAATTTACCTCAAAAAAATAACAGAACTCTTAGGAGTGACTGCAATTGGGTTGTCGGCAATTTCAAATAAAAGTTGTGAGGGCTTTGTTAATGACATGCACGATATTTTGCATGGTACTAGGCCAACGCCTGTTTGTATTTTACATACCCCAGCGATTGAAGATTTACTCTCCGACATGATTCCTAAAATGCAGCCGATAGCTGACGAGCTGAATGTAACGGCTCGCTGGGCTTCGATTCAACTTTTAGAACATAGCGCTCCAATTGTAGAGCTGGTTAAAGAAAAGCAAATTCCAATCACTAGAGAGTTTATAGAAGCGACGCTTGGCGAAGAGCCCGAATTTGCCATTGCCGATTCAAGGTATTCCTATATTAGGCAAGTGCTTCAGTCTATTATGCGAGACCGTACAAAAAAAGAAACCAATACCGATAAAATAGATCGCGTTTTTTTGCACCGCATTTGGGGACTTCCTTTATTTGGTCTTGCCATGTATTTTGTCTTTTGGGTGGCGGTGACTTTTGGTGGTGCTTTTATTGATTTTTTTGACATCCTTTTCGGTGCTGTTTTTGTGGATGGCTTTGGTGCACTACTAGAGTCTGTTGGTGTTTCTGCTGTTTGGGTTGCTTTTTTTGCCGATGGCCTTGGCACTGGTGTTCAAACAGTGGCCACTTTTATCCCAGTGATTTTCTTTATGTTTTTGTGTTTGGCTTTTTTAGAGGATTCGGGTTATATGGCGCGAGCTGCTTTTGTGGCTGACCGATTTATGCGCGTCCTTGGGCTTCCAGGAAAAGCGTTTGTGCCGATGCTAGTCGGGTTTGGCTGTTCGGTACCGGCACTCATGGCTACGCGGATCATGGAAAACAAGCGCGAGCGCTTTTTAACGATTTTCTTAGTTCCATTCATGAGTTGTGGCGCAAGGCTTCCTGTTTACGCTCTTTTTGGCGCCGCCTTTTTTGGAAAGCACGCGGGCATGATGGTTTTTGCCATTTATGTGTCGGGTATCATGGTGGCTTTGGCGTATGGATTGCTCCTCAGAAAGACTTTATTTAAAGGCAAAGAATCGACGTTTATCATGGAATTACCGCCTTACCACCTACCTCGTCCGGGCAAGCTTTTAAGGCTCGCATGGATGCGTCTGCGAGAGTTTTTATT
>DUVD01000221.1 GCA_012841225.1 Fibrobacter sp. | reverse complement strand
ACGCTTTAATAAATCACTAATATAAGCTAGATTTACGATGTATTTGCCTCCATAGCTCAGTTGGATAGAGCAACTGCCTTCTAAGCAGTAGGTCGTGCGTTCGAGCCGCGCTGGAGGTATAAAAAAAGCCCCGGAAATCTTTCCGAGGCTTTTTTGTTTGGAGGGTAAAAAATGATTTATCTCACTCTTACAGGTTGGGTGGCATTAAAACCAGCGCCTTTCACGTACACAATGTATTCGCCTTTTGGCATTTTAGCCATGTCAAAGGCATGTGTACCAGCAGAAAGAGTGCCCTTGTAAAGAGTGGCCACACGGTTTCCGTTTAGATCAAATACATTAACGCTCATTTTACCAGAAGTTTTGGTAGAAATCATCACGCGATTATCTATAAAGTTAATCTTGGAGACTTTAGAAATGAGAGGTGTTTTGATCTTAGTGTAATCTTCATTGAAAACAATTTTGATTTCTGGAATCATCGCTTCTGTGTTATTGAAACCGCGACTAAAGGCATCGTACTTGTCTTCGTTAAAGTTAAAGAGCGTATCTGTTCCAGCAGCAAAGTCGTCGTAAATGATTGTGCCTTTGTAACCCGAGGCATAGTTTGCAATGGTAATGCTAAGCGTGACATTGCGGTCGGCATAGCTAGAAATATCAATGGAGCAAGGCACTTTTTCACCAGCAGGTACACTGCAACTGCCTTCGGTTTCAGTCCATGTCCAGCTGTTTGTTAGCTTAAAAATCAAATAGAGATCAGCGTCGGTGGTACCGTTGTTCTTTGCAGTCCAAGTGAAGGTATTTGCATTTGAAAGATCCCAGCCGCCTTTGTTTTGGTATTCAATTTGAGCGTTGTCGTCGCCATAGGTTACTGCCATCATGCCGTTTCCAGTCGAAGGTTCTATAGTAACATCTTTAATCTTGATGCTTGCTTCTTCTGTGGCGGCAAGGGCTGTCATGGCTTCAAGGGCTGGCTCAATAGTGTAGCTATAACCACCAAAATTGGCCTCGGTTTTATCTCCAATATACTGCCAGGCGAGAGCACCAGCATAGCCACCGTCAAAGGCCTTGCGGTAGCATTCTTCTGCGGTAATCTGTGTTTTTGCAGCCATCGATGTTGTGTAAGTTTCATTAGCCCAGCCGCTTGCTGGGAACTCACCAATGATCATTGGTTTTAAGTCGTACTGGTAAGTCGAAGCCATCTGAGCTGCGGTGTTCACAAATGGGCTAAGCTCATCCCCTTGGTAGTATGGGTAGTAGTGTGTTTGGAAAAAGTCAAGCGTACCGTTGGTTTCGCCGCCTGCAGCAATGAGAGCCGCATCGTTCCAGTGCTTTTGAAACTTGATATTCACACTACCAGTAGAAACAAGAAGTTTGGGATCGATTGTGTGGATCGCGGCAGCTACTTTGTTCGTAAACTTTTGAATTTTAGCAAGAGCCATCTTTTGAGTGGTCCAGCCTTGGCATTCGCTAGTCATCCCTTCAGGTTCGTTGAACACTTCCCAGCTCATGAGCGCGTTGTGATCGCCAATAGCTTCTACAACAGGAATAAGGGCATTGTTGATAAACGCAGTGGTGCCTGCATCTTCAAAGAGAGTTTGATTTGCAGTAAAGTCTAGTTTTTCGTTTGCGTAAATGCCCCATTGATTTGGTTCCATTAGATTGTGACTAAAAAGACACATCGAAACCATCACGCCGTATTCTTCAGCAATGTCAAGAGCTTTTTTCATATTGGCGATAGTACTTGCTTTAAGGCCCGTTACTAGGTGAGTGGTTTCATCAATGGCAGGGCTTTGGCTCATATTGTTAAAGAGCCACCAGCGAATAGCATTACCGCCTGCCGCACGAGTCCCTTCGACCGCTTTACGCCAAGCGTTTTCATTGAGTGGGCTTTCGCCTACGTCAGAATTGTAGTCGCTCCAAGCGAGGTTTGTACCAGAAAAAAAGATTTTCTTTCCATTGTACATAAAGTCTGTACCGCTTATGGTAAGGCCTGGTGCAGCTATAGCAGAAGTGGCAAACATAAGACTTGCGAAAAGCGAAAGAGCGAGAATTTTCTTAATTGTTTTATTCATTATGACTCCAACCAAATGTTTATAGAAAACATAAATTTTCGAAACCCAAATAGAACTTTTCTTATTCATGTTTAATAGAAAGACGTTGTGAATCACTCAATTTTTTGAAATGAAAACAATAAAAAAAGGGTTTAAATCCATTTTGTTTTTTCACAAATGCTCAAAACAAAAAGCAGGCACTTTGAAATCTTAAGCGATTGAAGTTTTTATTAAAAAAAAACAATAATATGCCGAAAAATAACCCTTAGAAACACTTTTTTAATGATCTTTTGAATAAAGACATTTTACTTAGCATGAAAAATAATGAATGACTCAAAAAAAATCAGAGAGAGATGTAAAATCGTTTTTTGATCAATAAGGCGTATTCTATTTTGGAATATTTTTATTAGAATGATTAAATGTAAAAAAAAAGTTGCATTAGGTGATTTTAGAATAGTATATTATCATTAATGCCCTTCGTCAGTCCTGGTTTAGAGAAGGGAAGCTGGATCAAATCACGGGGTAGGATTGACGAAGGGCATGTTTTTCCCACCTCTGGGTAAAGATAAAAGTCGGGCTTTTATCTTTACCCTTTTTTTT
>DUVD01000220.1 GCA_012841225.1 Fibrobacter sp. | reverse complement strand
TGCCGGAAATTAAAAATGGAATCCAGGTGACATTTGAAAAACCGCCGCCGTTCATAGTAGAAATACCATTTTCACCTAACGGAAATCCGTGATCGGCGAGTATAATGAAGTATGTGTTTTGAAACCATTCCTGGTTCTCGATTGATCGCATAAAATAAGCGAGTTGCCGGTCAGCATAATTCATAGTGATGTTAATTCTTTCTGTAAGAGGTTTTTGCTTTTCCTCATCTGACATTCCTGCAGCAAAATTAAATGGGTAGTGGTTTGAACGAGTCATTAACGTTGCTAAGAAGGGCTCTTTTTGTGTTGCAAGTGTGTCGCTAATATAAGAGGTAGCGTGAACAAAAAAGGTGGAGTCGTCTTCTCTACTTCTGTTGTAATGTTGCGCGTTATACCATTTCGACATCCAAACGCCTAAATTATCCCAAGCGGGGTCTGCAGCGGAAAAATAATGAGTCGTGTACCCGGAGTCAGATAGCACAGAAGCAAAACTCGGGATGCTAATGTGCGCTAAATCAGTTGCTTCTGCAAGCCTTGAATGGTGAGGGATGCCGATATGAGAAGAAAGTAATCCACCAGTAGTGGGAATGCCGCTCACATGCATCCTCTCCCAGATGTGGGAGTGAGCGGCAAGAGAATCTAAAAATGGTGTAGGCGAAGGCACGAGTGTTGGATTTAAAAACCCAGTATTTAAACCGCGATGCGACTCTAAAAAAATGACGATGAAGTTCGGTTTCTGAGCCCGTTGAAATAAAAGCCGTTCGTCTTGAGTTAGTTTTTCTTTTGGTATGCGGTATAATGGATGCGCTGACTGTGATCCCATTTTAGGAAAGTCCCACAAAGAATCCCCTTCGATTTTAAGCCATAAATTTTGATACGCGATTTTATATTTGGAAATCTCTGCTTCTGTTATGCCGACATTTTTTTGGGGGGAAAAAACCTCGCCATAAACTAAAGACACTACAGGCTTTAGCTTCGCCATCCTTGCGTTGCCCGTCCAAATATAATGAACAAATAGAAAAGAGATGATGTAGAATATGGAAATAGCAATAGCCGTTTTTTTAACGTAGTTGTTGCTTGCTGTGCGAGCTGTAGTTGAAGGCTTTGTGATCAAAGAATGCAACAAACGATAAACCACATAAGTTAAAGGCAAAATCAAGGCGAGTAGAAAAAACTGCAAAAAGGGTAATGAGTAATCGTTTGCCACATAGTCCCAAAACATTTTAACGGAAGAAGTATCGCTATAGGTATTAAAAATCCCAAAAGAAAGGTGGCTTCCTAAAAAGCGTTGAACTTCGTTATCTAAAATGGTGAGTGGAAGAATTGCGGAGTGAAATAGAGCGAATACAATAATGCATATCGATTCGCTAGAAAGGACTCGTTTACTAGGAGGATTGCTAGGTCTCGAGGCTATGAATGAACGAAAAATTTTGACAATGCTGAAAAGCAATAAAAAAACAGCAACAGAATTAAAAATCCACAAAAAATCCAGTCCAACAGCATGAAAAATATACCAGTCCGGTTTACTGACAAATGGGAATCCGTAAGGATTAGCACGAAATAAAAGCAACACTCGCAAAATAATGTGCGAAAACCAAAAAGCTAAGGAGAGTGGGATTAGTTTTTGCAATGGCGTTAAATAAGGGGCCACTTTTTTAGCCAAATTGGTAATTAAACACTTCATTTATAAAATGTATAAAAAATTGAATCCCAAAATTGTTGAATGTCAAGCAAAATCGGATGATAAGGTTTTTTTTCACCTATAAAAAATCTAACTTTGCTCTTCTATGAACGATTTGGAAACTGATAATAAATTTTTAAAAAAAAGTGCGTTGTTCAATGTCTTAGGTACTGTTTTTAAAATTTCTGGCCCACTTTTAACGGTTTTGCTTGCCCGTACTTTTGGAGCAACTGAATTCGGTATTTTTGTAGCAACACAGGCTCTTTTGCTGACTATCGCTCGATCGGCAACTCTGGGCTTGGATAAGGGATTGCATTGGTATTTGCCACAAAATAAACTCCGCAAGCGTTCTGCTTACGAAGGCATAATGGAGTCCTTTTGGATTACAATCTTTATATCTATAGTGGCAACCATTATTATATTTATCGGCTCATGGGCGTCTTTTTTCTCCAAAGAAATTCCTTATTACGCCGTATCTCTCGTGTTTTATTCTGGGACTTATATTCTCAGCAATTCTTCGGAAGGTAACCGTAAGCCTTGGAATGCAATCCTTATAAATGATTTTTTGGTCGCCGTTTTGTCTCCGCTAGTTTCAATAATTCTTTTCTTTTTGAATGTCCCTCATTCTTTGCCGCTGGGTCTTTTATTTGGTCAGGTTGGTGGCTTTTTAATGCATTCGGTCGCTGTCCGCAGGCAGTTTAAGAGCATGCCTATTTTCCCCGGAAAAAGAGTTACAAAGGAATTGCTGTATTACTCCGTACCAATAGGCCTAACTGTTCTTGTAGGAAACGTGTTGATGCGCTCTACTTTGTGGATGGTTTTGTTCTTTTTAGGCGCAGAAGCCGCGGGAGTTTATGCTCTTATGATAACCATCTCTAATGGCTTGCAAACGATAAGAAATGGATTCAATCCGATTTTAATTCCAGTGGTATCTCAAATGGACGAAGAGCGTTTGAAAACTGATATTAAACCGATTTTTTCTTATTGCATTTCAATGGCGACTTTAATTCAAATAGTGATTGGTTTTTTTATTGTTCTTTTTCCCGAAGAGATCATGTCTATTGCAGGTAAAAATTTTGTTGTTCAGCCAAAAGCACTTGGGATACTTTTATTCTTCCAATTAACAGCCACTTTCTTTGGAATGGTGAATACCATTATTGATGGGATTGGGAAGAGTGTTGTCAATTTAAAAATAAGTTTGCTTTCATTGGCTCTCTCCTTAACCTTTGGGATCTTGCTGATTCCTTCGTATGGGCTTTTCGGTGCCGCTCTATCTATGTTGATTCCTGGAATTATTTCTTCTGGTTACAGCAATATCTATTTGTTCAAACGAAACCTGCGTTTGTATTCTTCGAAGCTATGGGTTGAGTTGCTTTGGATTACTGCATTACTTTCGCTTTATATTGTTTTGAATGCACAAAACATACATTTGGAAATGATCCAGAAAATTGCATTATATGGGGGAGTCTTATTTGTTCTTGGTATGCAGTTTCTTTTTTACAAAAGAAAGTTTTGACGGGTTTCTATTAAAGCGATGCAGTAAAAAAATACCCCACAACCGTTTTTAAAGTACCAAAAGTGGCACGGGCATAAATTATTTTTGATATTCGCCAGGAATGGGATAAGTTTTTTAATCGGTAGAGTATAGATGTATTGGTGTGAAATTCTGCCGCTTTTTCTAAAACAGCTACTATAACAGGCACCTTTGCTATTCGTTTATTGTTTTTCAAAAGTAATAAAACGAAAGTGGCAAGACGCTCCTTGCGAGTTTTTCTGCTAT
>DUVD01000219.1 GCA_012841225.1 Fibrobacter sp. | reverse complement strand
GAAAAACTGTCATTTCGGTTTTTTACAGGGTTTTCCGAGACCTGGTTCATAAAGAACTCCTGCGCTAAGCGCTTTTTTATTTTTGAAACTGTCGTTCTAAAGATAATAAAACAAGCTCCTTTAATAAAAGTGCTTATATTGTTTTATTTACTTCTAAAAAACGCTATATTGCTCCTATATGGATATCCAAATTAGTACCCCAGCTCTTCTCTTTTCAGCAATCAGTCTTTTAATACTCGCTTACACCAATCGTTTTCTTGCTTTGGCGAGCTTGATTCGACAATACGCAGCCCTTTACAGAGAGAACCGCGAAGATCGAGTCCTTAAGCAAATTCAAAATTTTGATACTCGCCTTAAAGTAATTAAAATGACCCAAATTTTTGGCGTCATCAGCTTTCTTTTTTGTGTACTAAGCATGTTTTTGATCTTTATTAATCGCATGCTCTTTGCAGAAATTCTTTTTGCGTTTAGCCTTCTCACTCTTTTTATTTCACTGTTACTTTCATTAAAAGAATTATTTATGTCGATTGGCGCCTTAAATATTGAGCTTGAAGAAATCAAAACGTTAAATAATTTTAAATGATAAGTTTCTAGATTAAGCCGTTTTTTAATTGTACCGCACGCCATTGCAAACAACAAAATCCGGAACGTGATTCGAATCGGCTGACTTGTGTATCCAATGAACAACACTACTTTTCACGCAAACCTGCGCCACCTCTATTTTATTTAAAAAAATGAGCGGTGCGGTGGGAAGATGGAACAGCAACACTCCAAGAGTGATTAGCTTTGTTACCCTTAAACAAAAGCCTCGGTGTCCATAGCAATTAAAAGTTCTTCGTTAGTAGGAATTATAATTGCTTTAGGAGTGCCGTCTTTAGAAATCAACCCAGAAGATTCTTTTCCGTTTTGTGCATTCTTTTTGGCATCTAACTGAAAGCCTAAGATGGTTAAATTATTTAAAACGCGTTCGCGAACTACGGCGCTGTTTTCTCCAATCCCACCAGTAAAAACAAGCGCATCTAAACGAGGTAGAGCCATAGCGAGCCCGCCAATTTCTCGCGCTAACCTATAGCAAAAGACTTCGAGTGCTATTTTAGCCCGCTCGTGACCTTCAGCAGCTGCTTGAGTCACGGTGCGCATATCGTTGCTAAGTCCAGAAAGGCCAAGCAGCCCGCTTTCTTTATTTAGCAGTTGGTCTAATCGATCGATGTCGTAACCGAGCGTTTTGTTTAAGAAAAAGAGTATAGCTGGATCGATAGAACCCGATCGAGTCCCCATAACCAGACCTTCGAGCGGGGTGAAGCCCATTGTAGTATCTACGCACTTCCCTTGGGATATAGCAGCCGCAGAGCAACCATTACCAAGATGTGCTGTAATTAAATAAGTGTCTTCTGGTTTTTGGCCTAACAAACGAATTGCTTCGCCCGAAACAAACCGATGAGAAGTGCCATGAAACCCATAACGACGAACGCTTTGGTTTAAATAAATTTCATAAGGAATGGCATAAAGAAATGCCTTGACGGGCATGGTTTGGTGAAACGCGGTATCAAAAACAGCGACTTGGGGCAAAGTCGGAAAGTACTTTTTTGCTTCTTCCATTCCTATGGCGTGTGCCGGTTCGTGTAAAGGGGCAAACAAAGTAATGCTTTTAATGTAGTCAATGACTTCAGAAGTGATAGGTTCAGACTTGACGAACTTACCGCCATGAACCACTCTATGGCCAACAGCTTCAATGCTTTCAATTAAATCTTGTTCTTTTAAGTATTGTTGCACGGCAAAAATGGCGTCGGCATGAGTAGCGGCATCTAAATCCTTTTCAAATCCATTTTTGGGGCCTTTTGCCTTGATATAAGAGTTGGCACCAATGTTTTCTACAAGACCGCTAGAAATTGCTTTTTGGGTATCAGTGTCGATAACGGCAAATTTGACAGAAGAACTACCACAATTTAAAACTAGGACTCGCATAAAACCTCTGAGTTAAGTGTTGGGTAAAAACGCTATTGCTTGAATTCACCAGAAAGATATAAAAAGTCTTCGCTTCAATTTTTATTCTTCAAAAGAATATTATAAATTTGAACCATGTTTAGAAAAATAGCCCTTTTAGATCAGCGAATCACTCTTTTTTTAAGTGAACACCGACTGTCTCCAAAAGCAAACCGATACCTGCGTTTTTACGTACGCCTAGGAGATGGTTATATTTGGGTTTTATTTGCTTTTATTTTAATTTATATTTTAGGTTGGCAGAGTTTTTTAACGGTACTATGGCAGTCTTTAAATTCACTTGCCATTAGCCTTGCTCTTTATTGGGTAGTCAAGCTATCGACAAAACGCCCACGCCCTTTTTCTTTTTACGCCCATATCGATGCAGAAGTCCCTCCATTAGACAAGTACAGTTTTCCATCTGGTCACACCATGAATAACTTGGCAGTGGCCTGCACCATGTTTTTCTTAGTGCCTCAAGTAGGCTGGGTTATGATTTTACTGCCCATTACTTGGGGGCTACTACGCGTTTACTTTGGCGTGCACTGGATGTCCGATATCATTGCAGGTATTTTTTTAGGCTGTGTTAGCTTTTTAATTGGTCACTTTCTTTGGAGATTCTTTATAGGCTTATGAAATTTATTCAAGTATCCGAATTGCTTTCAAACGTAAAAAAAGAAGAGCGAGTGGTATTTTTGTTGCGCCACGCGGAACGACGTCATATCACCAGAGAAGACCCTCAGTTTGGTGCGCTCGTTGGGCTCACCGAAGCAGGTAAAGCCCAAGCCTTTAAGTTCGGGGCTTCCCTGCCCTCTACAGAAGACGCTGCTTATTATTCAAGCCCCGTTGGTCGTTGCAAAGAGACCGCGGCATTCATTGCCAAGGGTCGAGGCGATACTGATTTTGATCACCCCTCAAAAATAGAAGAGATGGACGCTCTTGGGGATTTTTTTATAAAAGACTTTCAAGCTTATGAAGAGGCTCTTAAAACTGAGTTTTATCAAGAGCTTCTCGATTATTTAAAAGACGGCGAGCACCCTGCTTTTTTACCGCTTAAAGAAACCTGTGAAAAAATGCTAGAAACGCTTATCGAAAAATCTTTTGATAAGTGGACTTTTTTCTTATCGCACGATGCTTGGATTATACCTTGCTTGGCACATTTTATTCAGATGGATTTTTCATTAAATCGCTGGATTAATTTCTTATCCGGCATGGCTATTGTGATATCCCCGTCTGGTTATAAAGTTTACCCAGTAACGGGGCTTCCAGACGGCTATATCCATTATTAAAGTTTTTTTGCTTTAATTAATTGACCATCTTGTTCGTGAAAGAGAATAACAGAGGAGGCTTTAATTGATTCAAGCAAACCCTTCACTTTTTCAATGGCCTCCGCTTCATCAAAACCGATTTCATTAGACACATTTTTGCCAATGACAATTCCATAAGAAGTAAATGTGGAAACATTGCCTTTTATGTAATCGACAAATTCTTCTTTAGAATTAAGGACAGTCGTTGCAGTAGGAATGTCGATGTCCGTTGGATTTCTTTTGCTGACAAGAAATGGAAACACCTCATCGCGAATAAGTTGTTGGGCATTAATAAACATCGAGTTACCCACAAAAATGGCGATGGAATCGTTTTGTACGTGGTGAATTTCAATTAAAACATCGCATGACGACGACATCTCTTGAATTTGAACCCTTGAAGGGCCACAAGCGACGAGGGTAAAAGCCAAAAGGCCTAAAAAAGACAGCATAAGTTTTTTCATAAAATCTCCATGTCAATAAAATAAGTAAATAAACACAAAACGTTTCAAAAAAACGCTCAGCTATCGCTTTTCAATGATTTTTAATGCCTGTTCTACAATTTCAGGCGAAAGATGAAATATTTCACTCAAGGTAGAAACCTGATTTTTCGTCTCAATTTTTTGAATGGAAGAACCGTCTTTTTTACGAGTGACCAAATTCCCTTTCTGATAGTAATATTGAATGCCTTGCTTTTTATCCAATCGGTTTAAAACGGGGTATGTCATCATTTCTCGATGAAAGCTCTCAGTCCAATGCTTTTGAAACTCCATAACATCAACCCCTTCCAACGGAAATTCAAATCGCAATTTTAGCGGCGTGCTAAAGCTACCCGTGAATAAAGAGAGTACCTCTCCATTATTTTGCAATTCCACGGTATTGGGGCTTAGCGCAAAAAATAAAGCGCCTATGTTAGTGAGCGATCCAGCTGGCACCTCTAAAGGGTCAAAAATGAGATACCCCGGATCAAAAAAGAAGGTTTTCCCTTCGAAATACAGCGAAAGCGCACAATGTATGTTAAGCTCTTTCCGTTTATGCCCCATTAATAAACGAGGAAAATGACCAAATGCCTTAAGTTCTTGATACAAATGCCAAGTCATGCTAAAACAGGTACCGCCACCCATCCAAAAGTCGAGATCATTTTCGAAGCTATCATCAATAGCTCTTGCGCGATCAGCCGAACCAGCTTCAGAAAACCGGATAATTTTAGTAAGGTTTTCGTAGGTTGTGTTTGAAAGCTGTTCGCAAACAGATAGAATGTGAGCCCAAGTAGAATCCATAGTGAATAAAAGTAGAATTAATTTGGAAACATTGACTTTTTAAGATCGCCCTTTATTTCTGTCCTTCTTTTTTATATTTTGTAATCAAGGTAAATTATGCTAGGAATACAACAAAAAAAAGGTGACGCGAATAAACTGCTAGGCAAGTTGATTGTCTATGCGAAAATTTCACCCGATGCCGAGACAGGAAAAGGAATGGCGCCATTAAGAGATATGGTGCGTAATGGACTGCTCGCTGTTTCTGGGGAATTCAAATCCAATGATTCATTCAAGGATTTTATTCGTCGTGAAATGGGCTCAGATTCCAACAACGAAGGCATTTCAGAATTCATCGACCGCTTAAAAGAAGAAGGCGTCGAACTTCCAGAAAACTTGCCTCCGGAAGCCTTTAAAGACCGCATTCAAGAAATCTCCAACATGGAAATTATCCCTGTACCCGCAAAGGTGGTTTTTTACGAGTCTGAAGAAGAACTTCTTCAAGAAGAGGCGGATATTTATTATATAGGTGAATTTCTGGGAGTGGGGCAAGCTCATTTATGTATTACCAGCTTGCCTATTTTTTATCAGGCTATGTATAAAGAGCAAGTGAATTCTCTAGAGCGCGAATACATCGATGACTTACTGGGCCAAATCGAAAATGCTTGCCCCGAAAAAGATAGCACCGGCCTTGGTTGTAACGATGTTTTTGCTGAGCATACTTCTTTAGATACTTTTATGGGTAACCTATGGGAGCTGCTCGGTGTACGAATTATTCCTTTCTTACTCGCTCAGAAAACAGATGCTGATTACGAAAACAATATTCGTAAGTTTTATGGTTTTATGAGTTCTTATCTAGAGTTAGAGGACGTGGTTCAAATGGACCATTCTATTCGAGTACTACGCTCTAATCAAGGTGACGCTAAAGCGCGCGAACGCATAGAGCTTTTAAGCAAAAAAATTAGCGCCACTTATCAAGAAGACTTTAAGTCCGCTTCTAAATTAAAAAAGCAAATTGAAGCGCTCGAAAACTAGCCTTTTGATATAGCCAAAAACAAGGCGCCAATTAAAATAATCGACGACGCAAAGCCTATTCGCAGGCGTTCATTTGCAGTAGGGTATTCTTTAAAAATTAAAACACCCCACATTAAATTCACAAGTAAATTCAATTGAGTGAGAGGGTAACCAACAGCGTAGCCAAGCCCATCCAAAGCCCAAAAACACCCATGAGTGCCAATCATCCAAAGTGCACCTGCCCCTATAGTAGCAGTCATAGCTGGCTTAGACCACGTCATCTGAACTAATTTATTTTTATACAAAACAAAAATTAAAGCATGTGAAGCAATAAAAATACCAATAGAGAATGGGTAAATAAAATCCATGTAGTTTATGTCAGACATTTGATAAGGAACCAAATAGCCACCAAAAATGGCACCCGCTCCTAAAGACCGCCAGTTTTTTAAAAATGAAAGTCCTCTAGAAACTAAAAGACTTAAACCCAAAAGAATACCTATAATAGCCGGAACGGAATAATAAAACAAACTGCTCTCTTTAAAGAAAAGCACGCCTATAAGAAACGAAGTTAGAATGCTCACAGCCATAGCGCGGACGCCCGTGCCCGCTAGGTCATTTTCTTCTTGCACCGCCCAAAAGCAAAGCGCGCCACCAGCAACCCAAATCAAGCCACATAACAAACCAACAAATCCAAAATTAACCGTATTAGTGGCTATGCCAACAACATTAGCACTTATAAATACGCCCCAAGAAAGCACCAGTAAAAAAGTCCAAGAAGAAAACAAAGGCCATTTTTTTAATGGGGCCATATAGGTGCCAAAAGCAATCACCCCTAGCAGAGCGCCTAAATAACTATTTCCCAATGCAGAACCCCGAAAAAATAGATTGAAGGATATCTTCCGAAGAAATTTCTCCGGTAATGGATAAAAGTTCACGGCGCACAATTTGCATTTCAAAAGCAATCAACTCAACAGCTGGATTCTGATCGATTAAAACCAAAGTCCGCTCGATGCCCTCTTTAGCTTGAACTAAGCATTTTTTTTGCCTTTCACTAGTGACCCAAAAACTCTCTTCTATTTGCCTTGAAGTAAAAAGCTTTTCATTTAAAAAGGATTTCAATTCTTTTAAGCCTAGACCTTCTTTGGTCGAAACAAAAAGCGCCTCTTTGGGAATATGGTTTCGAAGACTTTTTTCTTCAAAAAGGTCCGCTTTAGAAACAACAACAAATGCATTTTCTTCTTTGGCTTGGCCCAACGCTTCTTTAAAGCCTTCTTTTTTGGACCCATCAATAAGGCAGATTTTAAAATCAGCTTCATTTAAAATTTTTCGGCTTTTTTCCATAGAGAGCGCGTCTAATTCGTTAGTCGTTTTGGCACTAATACCAGCCGTATCCACAAGACGAATTTCCCCGCTAGCGAGCAAAAGGCGCACCTCCACAAAATCCCTAGTGGTGCCTGGAATTGCACTCACTAAAAGTCGATCATCCTCTAAAAGAGCATTCACAAGACTCGATTTACCCGCATTAGGCGCCCCATAAATCACAGCTAAAGGCAAGTGGTTGGCGGTTTCGGCGCTTTGAAAATTGACAATAAGTCGAACGAGTTGCTTTTGAATATCCTGTAATTGTTCACCCCATGAAGAAGGATCTGGCTCAATTTCTTCTTCCGCAAAATCGACATCGAGTTCTAAACTAACCGAAAGGTCTTTAACCGATTTAGCAAGCTCATGCACTCGAGTAGAAAAACTACCGCGAAGTAAACGGCGCGCGTTGTCCACAGCAGAAATCGAAGTAGAGTGTATTACATCGGCAACAGCTTCAGCTTGAATTAAATCTAACTTGCCATTTAAAAAAGCGCGGCGCGTAAATTCGCCGGGCTCGGCAATGCGAACGTGAGGAATCGTAGTAATCGCGTTCAATAAGGCGCGTATAATCAGGGGGTTACCATGAGGAAAAAGCTCAAGGGAATCCTCTCCGGTGTAAGATTTTGGATTTTCAAAAAAAACATAAAGCAATGAATCAATGATTTCCCCTGTTTTGGGGTCTAAAGCATCGGCATAATTCGCTTGCCTGGGAACGGGGTTTTGATTGTGAAATAAAAATTCTACCACTTGACGGACGGCAGGCCCACTGACTCGAAGAGCAGCTACGGCAGAAACGCCGTTTGGCGTCATGGGAGCGACGATAGTTTGATTCATTTTATAAATATAGCTTAGGAATGGAATCGGGTATGCT
>DUVD01000218.1 GCA_012841225.1 Fibrobacter sp. | reverse complement strand
CGCAGTAAAGTTGCTGTTTGCAAGCACAGCACTACTTTGGCCTAAAATAAAACGAAGGACAGGAGCCACCCAACCATGTTTTCGAATGAGAAGAAGTTCTGCTCCATGAAAGTTAAGAACAATTGGGATTTTAAACCATTTAGCTGCGCCTAGCGCAATTAGACCATGAGGAAAAGGCCAGTGCACGTGAATAACATCATAACGCTCACGTCTAGCAAGGCTAAGGCATTTAAAAAAGCCACTTAAAATATAGGGGATGGCTAGTAACTGCATCCAAGGCTTGTTTGCCATTTTAGAAGGAGCGCCCTCATCATGAGTGAGTGTCTCTAAAAAAGCGGGCGCGTAACGAAAGCGATGTACTATAGTCCCGTCAATTAAATGTGAATGCAAACCTCGGTAAGAAGGTGCTAACACTTCTATTCGCAGACCGGCTTCTTTTAATTTTAATATAGAGGTGCGCAGCCAAGGCACTTCGGCGTCTTCTTCAAATCGGGGGTAAACCGATCCAATTACTAAGACCCGCATATACCAGCGCAAGATGCTTTAGATTGCATGTCTTTTAAGCAGGCTGGGTAGACAAATGCCTTTGTCCCCTTGGCAAGCGTGCTTGAAATGTCACCAATCGTGAGTCGACAAAATTCGCTAATGCGGCCTTGGAGACGAATCCAACCATCCATCTTAGAATCTAAAAGAAGAAGGCCAATGCCAGCATCGTCTTGTGAAAAGCCCAAAACATCGGAGCCTCTTTTTTTAATTGCCATGCTACGAAGCGCGGCTTCCCAAAAGGCGGTTTCATCGGGTTCATTTTTAAAAGTATTTTTGATTTTTTTGAAGTCCATTTCGACATAAACAAAAGAACTGTCATACTCGTCTGATCGGACAATTTCTTCCTGAGTACGGAGCTCAAAAAACTCCGCAGGATAAATGATTAAGTCATATTTATGGTTTTTAATCCCATTCAAGATAAAATTCTTTATCATAGTCTTTAAATTTAGTCTATTTTATGGGTATGCAACGTTTGCTTAAATTAAAAAAAGCCCTAAAGGGCTGTTTTATAACAACATCCGTAGAGGCTTTGCGGTCTACCAAAACTCCTGTACGTTATCGTCCTTTGACTCCTAGTGAAATACAAACATTAGAAGAAAAAGGTAATCGCTGTGACGACTGGTCTTTAGTGACGGTCGAAACAGCCTTTTCTCCAGAACCCATTTACCAATCTATGTTTACAGGTGAAGTTCGCCTTCCTGCTTTTTACGGCACTCTTTTACTTCCTGGTGACGTCTCGTTTCCTACGGGGATTTATTACAGCTTAGTTCATAATTGCACTATTGAAAACGCACTTGTTCATCGAGTCGCGATGCTTTCTAATGTCTTGGTGCGTTGTGGCGCGGTAATTCAGAATGTAGGCTCTCTTGTATCTAGTGGAAAAATCAGTTATCAAATCGGCGCAGATATTGTTATTGGTAACGAAATGGGCGGTCGGCCTTTATGCGTTTTTCCCGATATTACCGAAGACCTGATCGATGCACAGTTACTGCAAAAAATGAATGAAGATGTTTTCCGTGAATTTAAAGAATTGACTGAAAATTGGCGTCAAGAAGTGTCGCTTCCTTATGGCATTGTTGATAAAGGAGCGGTTATTTCTAATACCAATATTGTGCGTAATAGTTGGATTGGTCCTCATGCGCGCATCGAAGGTGCTGCTAAAATAAGAAATACCGTTGTTCTCAGCAGTTTAGAAGAACCAAGCAAAATTTATGATTCTGTGATTATCGAGAACACAAACGTACAAGAAGGCGTTAAAGTGCACTCGGGCGCATTGATCAAAGATTCTGTTTTAATGAAGCGAGTCAAAGTGGGTAATAAGGCCATTATTAACTCCTCTATAATCGCTCCATGTTGCCACATAGAAGAAGCGGAAATCACTAGTTCTTATGTAGGACCGCTAACACAAATTCATCATCACTCGCTTTTGATTTCCACTTTATGGCCTATGGGTGGTGGTAATTTGGGCTATGGAGCGAATGTAGGCAGCAATCATACGGGGCGTATGCCCGATCAAGAACTACACGCCTCTCAAGGACTTTTCTTTGGGCTTGGTGTGAACGTTAAGTTTCCCGCCAATTTTAGCGAAGCTCCATTTTCAATTATTGCCGCAGGTGTTTCTAGCGAACCTCAGCGCGTTCGTTTTCCTTTTAGTTTAATTAAAAAGGGCTCTTTGACTTTGCTCTCTTCAAAGGCGCATTTAAATGAAATTGTACCTGGTTGGAATTATGCTAAAAATGCCTATGCGCTAGACCGCAACATGTACAAGTATGCTGCTCGTGGTAAGGGGTTTGTTCCTCCTTCTTTCGGTTCTTTGTGGCAGGTGGAAATTGCCAAATTGGTCTTTGATGCCTATCAAAAACTGCAGGTAAAAAATATTAAAGATGTGTACACCGAAGCTGACATTGCTGGCTTAGGGAGCAATTACCTCCGAGAAATGGTTCGTCAAATAGCACTCAAAGCCTACCACGGTTACTTGGAACGATTTCTTTTTGATACTTTAGTCACAGGCATTGAGGCCGATTCCACTTTGTTAACTCAGCCTATAAAAGAAATTAGAAAAGTTTCTATGGGCGAAGTTTTTAGAGAAGTTTCAAGAGATTGGGCTTTACCGGAAACTGTTGGTGACTTGTTTAGAAAATATCGCATTTTAGAAAAAGAATGGTTTGATCAAGTTTTTAATGCCTTAGAACGTGATGCCATCCGTGGTCGAGAAATTTTTGATGATTACGATGAAGTGCATTTGCCAGATAAGGCCTTTTTAGATTGGGAAAAACAAAGGCTCGATGAGTTTAATAAAAAACTAACGGCGCTTTCTAAGGAATTACGTTTGGAGTCTTGACGATGATGTTTTGGCTGTTTATTGCATTAGGCCTCGAGGTTTTATTTAGAGTGATTTTGGAAATTCGCGAAGCGCGACTTTTCTCTCGCTCAGACAAATTTGCCATCGCTCGAGTCATTCCCTTTTTGAATGATTTTGTGCCCCTTCCAGAGCGGCGTTTTGAATATGAAAAAAATAATCCTTTTGTTGCTTTTCACGAAGAAGCGCATCACAAGCGCCACCATCAAACAAATCGTCTTTTGCTAAAATTTGTTTTTTTTTCTGTTTCTATTTTAGGCCTAATATACGCTCTAGACCGCTGGCATGCTTCTTTAATTGAAATTGTTATTTTATTTCATTTGGCTTTATTTGTATTGCAAATGCCTTACCATTATTATATTTGGCAGCAAGAGTTTGAGGCCGATGCCTACGCCACAAAAAAAACGAGCATCACCCAAGCGAAAAAGCAACTTCGCGAACTTGTGGACAAAGAAAAACCCTATAGTTTATTTTTTGCATTGCTTTATAGAGAGCATCCCCCTGCAAATTTGCGCTTAAAAAAAGCGATTTCTAGCCGTTCTTAAAAAACCTTGGTGTTAACTATTTTTTTTTACTATTTTATCCCTAAAAGTTGGAGGGAAAATGAAAAAATATACCAGTTTAATTCTTCTAATCCTATGGGGATGTAATTCAGGGAATTCTTTAGACGCCGATTTAGCTAATAACAATCCAAAGTCTTTTTCGATTATGTTAAGCCCGTTTTTCGAAGAGCAATCGCCACGCTTTGACCCTAATGTCCTCGCTTATGCTAAAATAAACCAATTTAATGAAGATTCTTTAATATGGATGCCTCTACCATTTAACGACATAGTGCATTATTTCCCTAAGACAGCCTCTTTACTGTTAAAGCAAAGAGACTGCTCCTTCTTCTTATTAAGGCAGGTACACGAAAATGCGACGGTTTTTTATGTGCCTAGTACCATAGAAAAACAAGGGGCTTTGATTAATCGCTTTAGTCCTAAAGAAAAAAAAGAAAAAAATGACAAGGTATGTTCTTCAGCACAAGTCAAGACGTATTGGGGCTTTTTAGTAAAGGATTGCTCTAATAAATTAGGAGATTCTTTAGCTATTAATTATGAAGAATATGAGAGCTCTTCTTGGCAATGTGGCGATTTTATTCCTTTTAACACGCAAGAAGAGTGGATTTCTCCTTCTATTCTCTAGACAACATGCTTTGTTGAGATGAAAGCAACATAAAATCGTACATATTTTATTAAAACACCACCACCTTTAAGGCTTTATATAATTTATGAATAGTCTTTTCAAGGAGCTTTTATGGTGTTTAAAAAACCAATTTTTATAGTGTTAACAGCTATTGTCTCTTTATTTGCAGCGGAATCCTACTTTTGGGGTAATGTACGCATGGATGGCGGTGGTTTCGTTTCGGCGGTTATTGCGCATCCTAAAGAAGAAGGCCTTTTTTACGCTCGTACTGATGTCGGTGGCATTTATCGATGGAACAATGCCAAGCAAGTTTGGCTCCCTTTAATGGACTTTATATCGCAAGATGATGTAGGCCTTTACGGCACCGAAAGTGTGGCAATAGACCCTAACAACCCAGAACGCCTTTATATTATGGCGGGAACTAGTTATTTTAGTGATGGTAAAACAGTAGTTTTTCGTTCCATGAATTATGGATTAACCTTTGACACGGTCGACGTTACCAGACTTTGGAAAGCTCACGGCAATGGCATGGGTCGCCAAACAGGTGAAAAGCTAGTGGTGGACCCTCAAAACCCCAATGTTCTTTTTTGTGGCTCTCGTCGAGACGGTTTGTTTAAAAGCACCGACGCTGGAAAAACGTGGTCAAACGTAAGTACTATTGGCGCCAGTGCCGGCGCCGATTTGTTGAGTAGCAATGGCATAAGCTTTATAGTCTTTGACCCTACAAGTGCCTTAACAGCTAATGGGAGCACTAGTATTATATACATGGGCGTTTCCGCAACGACTAGTAACTTTTATAAAAGCACCAACGGCGGTGATTCTTGGACTTTGGTTTCCGGTGGACCTGCAAATCAAATGCCCCATCGCGCGGTGTTTAGTCACGGGTCTTTATTTATTACTTTTTCTAATGCCACTGGGCCTCATAATATTTCGTCAGGTGCTTTTTATAAATACCAGCCCACCTCTACCACCTGGACTAACTTAACCCCTAAAGAGGAAGGCGTCTATTTAGGTAGCGGTGGTCAATCTTATTCTCATGGTTTTGGTGGCGTGAGCGTTGACCCAAAAGACGCTAATCATATTATTATTTCAACGCTCAATTATTATGGTGGGCAGAGTCGTTACGCAAATGGAGCCGAGGGCTGGGGCGACCGCATTTACGTGACCAAAGACGGGGGCGCCAATTGGTCTACGCCTTTTGCGCCAAATTACCCAGTCGGCGCTTCGAACGCTAATGTGGCTAGCAAAGACAATCTTTGGATCGCAGGACACGCTATTCATTGGGCTGGTTGCGTGGTTTTTAATCCTTTTAATACAAATGAAGCATGGGTTACTTCGGGTAATGGAGTTTTTCGCAGCTTAAACGTCAACGATACAAAACCGATATGGAGTTTTGACGCACGAGGCATCGAAGAAACAGTCCCTCTAGATATTGTTAGCGTGCCTGGAGGCCCTCTGGTAACGGCAATTGGCGACTATGATGGCGCTGCCTATCAAGACATTTCTAATTCCACACTGCTCCACAATCCCCGTATTGGCACTACCTATTCTTTAGGTTATGCCCCGCATATAGGCGCTTTTTTACGCACGGGTCATGTAACGGATTACTCTTCTGGATCTGGAATAGAAAGTAATGTAATGTACTATTCTAAAGACCTTGCTAAAACATGGACTAAAATGCCAACCCCCGTAGGTGCCCACGGATTAGTGGTTCTTTCTGCTGATGGCGCTTCTTGGTTACACCGCCCCGAAAATTCTAATACCGTATATTATTCTCATAATCAAGGGGTGAGCTGGAACGACGTTGCTGGTTTAGATGCTCAATCTCAATATTCGAAAATCGTCGCCGATCCCATTAATCCCAGTGTTTTTTATGCTTTGGATCAGCAAGGTAATTTAAGACGTTCTAATGATAAAGGGAAAAACTTCCTAAAAGTAGGGTCTGTTCAAAATGAGTCACTTAATTTATGGCAGGCTAGCAATGGTTTAATTCGCACCGTTCCAGGCAAAGAAGGCTATTTATGGGCACCATTAGATCAAGCGCAATCTTGGGCCACTAACGGAAAATACTCTACAAATGGATTAGCACGCTCTACAGATGGCGGCGTTACTTGGGCCAGAATCCCAGCGGTATATTCGGCTCACGCCGTTGGCGTTGGTAAGGCAGCGGTGGGTGTTTCTCACGAGACGCTCTTTATTTGGGGCGTTGCTGGCTCTAGCTCAAACTCGTTAGGCATATATCGCTCTACTGATTTAGGCGACACATGGGTTCGCATCAACGATGACGCCCATCAATATGGTGGTCCAGGCAATGGAAACTTTGTGCAGGGAGACATGAATGTTTTTGGCCGCGTGTACATGAGCACAGCAGGTCGCGGCTTAGTGTATGGTGATTTAAATGAAAGCACGCCAATAAAAGCCCCTTCCTCTTTAAATAAAAAAGGTTTAGGTTCTTTAAGCCTTCATGAATTTGAATTGCGTATTGAGACCGCAGTACCTGCTCAATTACTCTTTTTTAACTTGAAAGGGAAGCTACTGCACGCTCAATCGGTAAATGTAGGCTCTTCAGTCTCTCTAGAACCATGGAAGGGAAGCGGAATCCTTTTTGCTCGCTTGATTTCCAATAGCGGTAAAGTACTCTCACAGAAAAAAATAGAACTCCCTTAATCACCGCTTATCATCGTCTTTATT
>DUVD01000029.1 GCA_012841225.1 Fibrobacter sp. | reverse complement strand
GTTTTTCGCACTTTAGATTCATCTACATAAAGAAGACCCCCATCGGCTCCCTGGCGACCAACGTCTTGACTGAAATTAAACCAAGCGATGTTCATTCCAGAAAGGAATATAGGGTTGCCATTGTGGCATATTTTGTGAGCGTTTGGAGCAGGGCAGACGCTTACTTGATAGCCATCTGCTGCAAAAAGGGATGCAGTGAGAATAGCTATTGTGCTAGTGATTTTAAAAATAAAACTCATGATTTATCCTTTGTAGTAGTCAATGTACTGTTTTTGTTTATGGTAAAAATAACTTCAATCTAAGAAGGGGGCGTGTTTGTTTATATTAACAATTATTCTTGTTTACTGTGATTAAGAACACTTTAAATAAATGCTAAAAAGCAGAGAATTGATATTAAAAAATAAGCTTCTAAAAATAATGAATCTTTTTGTTCCATAAAAACACTAGGAGAACACTTTGTGAAAAAAATAAACATGTAAACTGTATTTTTACATCTGTTCAGTGAATAAAAGCTTTAGTTTTAAATTGGAAATAAACCTAGTGTGGGTAGAATCTTTTTAAATGGAATTTATATGCATAAAAAAACTCCTGTTTTCTTTATATTAATGTTACTTGCTCTTTCTACAGCCTTTGCCGAATTTAAGGATTGTTCTTTTAATTTTGGGCGTCAATGGGTTGAGGGGGCAACCCTATCTAAATTAAATCATGTAGCTATTTGGCTTGGTGATAATGAAACTTATAACAATTATTGGGAAGGCAAGATGCTTAGCGCCGCATCCGATAACAATGTCACTCCTGTATTTTATGCCTATGTGATTGCCGAATATGGCAAAGACCATGGTCTTAAAGATTGCGACATGGGTTCGCCTAATCACTGTACCGGTGGTGCCAAAATGATTCGTAATAATTGGGGTGCCATTATTGCCCGTTACTCTAGCTACGCTAAGGGTATCAAAGATAATTATGGAACCTCTAAACCCACGATTTGGCTAATCGAGCCAGATTTTGTTCAGTACTCGGTGACTGGTGATTCTAAATCTTCACATAACCAAGAAGGTGGCGGTATTCCAGATGCAGATCTCGCTGGAAAGTATTTTAATGAAATCGTCTCTACCATTAAAGCGCAACTCCCAAACGCAAAAATTGCTGTGGATATTTCGCCGTGGTTTAATAATGACTTAAAAACATGGTACAACTTATTTGACAAGAGCAAAATCAACTTTGCTTTTACTTCTGGCGGGCGTACTCAGGGTAATAATGCTCGAATTAGAAGTGATAATAACAATAATGTCACTTGGGCAAACGTATATTCTTGGCTTGGCAAAAAAATCATCGCCGATGACGGTTACGGTGTAGGCGGCGCCAGCAACTCGGATTATGCCGAATGGTTGAATGTCAGTAATTTGAATTCCAGAATTGCCGATGGGGTTGTTGCTTTAACCATTCAAGAACCTGTGTCTTCTTATTATGACTTTTCAGCTTCTAATTCCAATTTGAATACTTGCGGTTCAAACCCTCCACCATCTTCTTCTTCAGTAGTGGTTCCACCAAGCTCGTCTTCGGTAGTAAAATCATCTTCTTCTTCAGTAGTAGTTCCACCAAGCTCGTCTTCGGTAATCAAGCCATCTTCTTCTTCAGTAGTGGTTCCACCAAGCTCGTCTTCGGCAGTAAAACCATCTTCTTCCTCAGTAGTGGCTCCACCAAGCTCGTCTTCGGGTTCACCATCAGCAACATGGACTCCTACTAACACCACTATTTCAAATGGAACAGTGAGTGGGGTTTCCATTGGCCAAAGCGCGGATTGGGGCAAAGAGCGCGTTGTTTCTAGGACTTTGTTTACAGTCCAGTCAGGTGTTTCTTATACGTTGTCTTTTAATGTAGATGTTTCAAGAGGTGGCGCAGCGATGGACATGGATGTGGCATTAAGTAGCTATTGCACCGAAGTCTTTAAGATTTCTAATGCGGTAGGAGGCTCCTCTTATTCTTGTCAGTTTACAGCGACTAAAACAGAAGCAGTGACGCTTAAATTAAGCATACCTGCCGAACGTTGGGAAACGGTAACTATTTCAAATCTCAAGTTAATGGGGCCAAATGGCGATGTACTACCTATAAACAGGGTTGCTCCTTTGGCAGCTCGTGAGATTTCAGTTTTACTTCGCAATGGACGAGTGCTCAATTGGAATGTTCAAAATGGGTCTGTATTTCAGGTTTTTGATGTGAATGGACATAAGGTTTATCAAACTCAAAACGTTGATTTAGATTTATCTAAATTACCCGCTGGTCTTTATATTATCCGCTCTATAAACGGTTCTAAAGTTCAATTTAAGCGATTGAATAACTTCTAATTAAAGCTTCATAAATTAAAAAAAAACCGCTTTTAAGCGGTTTTTTTTGTTCTAGTACTTTAATTTTAGGCGGAAAAGACTTGCCTACTCGAGGTAAGTATAGCCGTATAGCCCTGAACGGTAGATGTTTAAGAACTCTTTCCCTTCTTGCGAAGTGATTTTCCCTTCTTTTACAGAACGCGTAACCCAGTTCTCCATAGTGCGAACGAGCACCTTATCGCTGTAATTGACGTAGTCAAGAACGTCTTCTACTGATTCTCCATCGATTATTTTATCGATAAGATAAGAGTCGCCATCGCAAACGATGTGAACCGCATTGGTATCACCAAAGAGATTATGCAAATCGCCTAAGATCTCTTGATAAGCCCCGACAAGGTAGACGCCCATGTAATAAGGTTCTTCTTTTTTTAGTGGGTGTAATGGAAGGGTGCGTGAAATTTCTCCACCTCTTACAAACATATCGATTTTGCCATCGGAGTCACAGGTGACGTCTTGTAGTGTCGCTTCAACTGTGGGTTCTTCATTTAAACGTTGGATAGGCATAATGGGGAAGACTTGATCGATGGCCCAGCTATCGGGAAGACTTTGAAATAAAGAGAAATTACCGAAATACTTTTCAGCTAAAAGACGCGGCAAGCTATTTAATTCATAAGGAGGATGCCTTAATTCTTTAGACAAGCGATTAACAGCTTGAGCGATGCTCCAAAAAAGTCGCTCTGTCATGGCACGGGTTTGTAAATCGATAGTACCGAGCTTGAACCCATTAAGGGCATCGTCATTTAGCTGTATAGCATCGTGCCAATTTTCTAAAAGGTTTCTAGGTGTCAATCCTTTATAAATAGAATATAAATCCTTAACGATGACGGGCGCATCCTCTGCTACTTCGTGAATTTCATCATTAAAGAAAGCAGGGCCAGCAGCCTCTAAAATATTAAAAATTAGAATAGAGTGGTGCGCAGTTAATGCCCTTCCAGATTCTGCAATCACCTTAGGGTGAGGGGCGTCTGCTTTATTACAAGCTTCGGAAAGAGAATAAATTACATCGTTCGCATACTCTTGTATAGAGTAATTGACCGAACTTGCATTGGTGCTCCTAGACCCGTCGTAGTCCACACCTAGACCGCCACCAATATCTACAAACTCGAGATTCATACCGAGTTGTTTTAGTTGAACATAAAATTGAGATACTTCGCGAAGACCTGCTTTAATTTTTCGAATATTAGTGATTTGACTTCCTAAATGGAAGTGAATTAACTTAAAGCAATCGCACATTTTTTCTTCGCGAATAAATTCAAGGGCTTCTAACAAGTCCGAACTATTTAAACCAAATTTGCTGTGGTAACCGCCTGATTCTTCCCATTTGCCAGAGCCATTGCTTGCTAATTTTATTCGTATACCGATGTTTGGCCTAACGCCGATGCTTTTAGAAAGCTCTACTACTAAGTGGAGTTCATTCATCTTTTCTACGACGATGAATACTTTTTTGCCCATCTTTTGAGCGAGAAGGGCAAGTTCGATAAAGTCTTCATCTTTATAGCCGTTGCAAATGATAAGCGCTTCCGGATTGTCCATGTTCGCGAGAACAGCGTGGAGTTCTGGTTTAGAACCGGCTTCTAAGCCGATGTTAAACTTTTTACCATGACGAACGACTTCTTCTAAAACTGCACGTTGCTGGTTTACTTTAATGGGGAAAACGTTAAAATAGCTATTCTTAAAGCCATATTCTTTAATCGATTTAGTGAAACACTCGTTTATTTTTTCGATACGGTTATCGAGAATATCTGGAAAACGCAATAGCATGGGGGTAGAGACATCGCGAACAGACAATTCTTGCATTAATTCGTAAAGGTCAATAGTGGGCCCTTTTGATTTTAATGGGCTTACGGTGGCGTTTCCGCTTTCGTTGATGCCGAAGTAATTGATCCCCCAACCCCTTACATTGTAGAGGTCTATAGAATCATCAATACGCCATTTTCTCATGCTTACCTGTTCTTTAAAAGTTAAACGTTGTAAACGATAGAAAAATAGAAGGGGGATAGATACAGGTGATAAAAAAATAAAATAAAAAAGGCGCCTCTAAGTAAAGGAGGGTAACTTAGAGGCGCCAGGGAGTGTTTGGGTATGAATAAAATATAAAAAAAAGGGAGGAAAACAACACGGTACGCGTTTTCTCGTATACTTGAGTATACAAGCCAAACTAGTATTCTAGGGAAAAAGAAATTCCCGTGCGATAGGGACGAAATGAAAGTCGATCTTGTATTTGAACTTCAAAATGAAGAGTAAAAGTCCACGAATTATTATTTTTTATTTGCGTGCTTTGTCTCCAAGAAACGGGCTTTTTAACGCTTTTAGCCGGAAAAACAAGCTCATTTTTAAAAGAAACTTCTTTTTCTGGAATATAATTTAACCCAAATATAGTTTGAGGAAGTTCCCACCATGTTGAAAATGACTTTCCTTGAATTTGACTTTTAACAAAAAATTCAAGTTCTTTTTTGGGGTTTATAAAGAGGTGTAATCGAGCTTGCGGTTCTTTGCAATGTTGATGGGCATCACGGCATGAAAAGGTAGTTTCTAAAAAGTTTTTTGATGAAAACAATTTAACAGCAACTTGTAAGCTTATCTGAGTAATGCCAGTATCAATCGGGATGCCTATTTTTTCATAAAAAGAAAGGCTAAGGAAAGATGTTTTAAAGTTTTGATGTTGCACCGACCACAACGAGTTTTTAACGACGCTTTTGGGTAGGTGAATTGGCGCTTTAATAGAGTC
>DUVD01000217.1 GCA_012841225.1 Fibrobacter sp. | reverse complement strand
AACGAGAATCGATCTGCAAAATACGGTGATGGTTTCAAAAGATCTCCAAAATGATTTCATAAGAAATATAAATTTTAAGCATGGCAAAAATGAAGTATTATGCAATAAAATCGCCCAAAATTAAGAAAATAGTAACTATTTGGGGAGAATGTTTGGCTTTAACAAGAGGAGTTAAAGGAGTTCTGTTCAAATCATTTACCAATCTGAAAGAGGCCGAAAACTGGCTTGAGGGCGTTTCTCAGGTTGCTCCTCAAGGCTTACGAGTTTACGTAGATGGTTCTTTTTCACCTGATTTTGCTTATTCTGGATGGGGTTTTGTGGTTGTTGAAAACGACAAAGAAATAGATCGTGGCGGAGGAATAACCGAGTTTCCTGCCGAAAGTCGCAATATAGATGGTGAATTAGCCGCTTCGATAAAGGGTTTAGAGTGGTTGAAGCAAAACCAACGCACCGGTACGATTTGTCATGATTATGAAGGCATTGCTCGTTGGGCAAAAGGGGAGTGGAAGGCTAAAAGCCCTGTGGCGCTCAAATACATTGAAGAGGTTAAACCGTTACTCGGAAAAAACAGCTTTGAAAAAGTAGAAGCTCATTCGGGACATAAGTGGAATGAACTTGTCGATAAACTAGCCAAAGAAGCGATACAAAAAGCAAAAAAAGAAAAACTAGGCTCTGCTTTAAGCGACGGGTCAACAGGCCAAATGCTGTTAGGAATTTAAAGGCACTCTTGCTTGCTCATGCAGTGCAAGCTCCCACCTTCTTCAATCACACTACGACAATCGATGCCGATAATTTTGCGATCTGGGTAAATGCTTTTAAAATAAGTCTTTGCTATTTTGTCTGTTTTAGGGGCGTAGCATGGGAAAAATAGCGCTCCATTTGCATAAATGAAATTCATGTAAGAAGCGGGTAAAACCTCGTTGCCGAGCTTGCCTTGAGGGGGAAGCGGAAGCGTATCAACCTTAGCCTTTTTGCCGTAATGCATTTGAAGCCATTCTTCGAGCATTATTTTTGCCTTAAGTAGACGCTCATGATTAGGCGACGTTTCGTCTTTTTCACTTGCCACCACTAGGCGTTCATTCTGAACAAATCGGGCGACATTATCGATGTGACCGTCCGTGTGGTCTCCAAAAAGCCCGCATGGCAAAATGAGTATATCTCGTAGACCAAATGCCTTGCAAAGAGCGTTTGTTATTTTTTTTAAATCCTTTGATTCGTTTCTATTTTTACCTGTGATGCAGTCGAGAGTGGTGATGCCAAGGCCATCAGCATTAATTTCGATAGCCCCGCCCTCAAAAATATACGGTACTTCACTAATAGGTAAGTTTTCTAATTTGGCAATTTGAGCAGGTACATTATCGTCTAAGCCATAAGGAGGAAACTTAGCGCCCCAAGCATTGAATTTTGTTTGCACTAGAAGCTTCTTTTTACCTTTCTTGACAAAGAATGGACCATAGTCACGAATCCAAATGTCATTTGTGCGAATACTATAAACTTGAGGTGCAAACTTGCATTTAATGAATCGAGGAGACTCCTCTTCTGGCAATGTCCAGCCTTTAGGAACGATTAATTTTACCGGTTGAAATTTTGAGATCTGGCAGACTAAGTCAAAATAAAACTGTCTAATTTTAACGCCGCGTTCTCCAGCCCAATTTTTAGGATGGTGAGGAAAAGAAAGCCAAGTGGCGGCTTGCTCTTCCCATTCAGCGGGGTGGCGAATAGCGCTATTAGAAGGACGATTTGTCATGGTGTATCCCAAATTTTTAAAATGCCCGCATAGAGGTCTGTACGGCGATCTCTAAAGTGAGGCCACCAACGTCTGTTTTCTTCAATTTCCGCATAGTCGATTGTAGTCGATGCTGATCCGCATAGGTCAGGAGCCAAATCTTCTATTAAAAAACCATCTGGAGCGCAAACAAAGGAGTGTCCCCAAAATTGAAGTTCTCCTTCAGTACCAACTCTATTGGTAGCGGCCACAAAGACTCGGTTGGCAATCGCGTGCCCTCTCATCACTGTCATCCAGCTGTCTTTTTGTCGTTCGTATAGGCTTTCTGGTTCGTTCGCCGCCCAGCCGATGGCGGTAGGGTAGATGATTACTTCGGCTCCTTTTAACGCCATTAAGCGGGCTGCTTCTGGGAACCATTGGTCCCAGCATATTAAAACGCCAATTTTGCCGGCAGAGGTGCAGATTGGTTCAAGACCCGTATCGCCCGGAATGAAATAATACTTTTCGTAAAAAGCAGGGTCATCTGGAATATGACTCTTACGGTAGAGTCCAGCGATGGAGCCGTCTCGTTCAAAAACAAAGGCACTATTGTGATAAATGCCACGCGAGCGCTTTTCAAAAAAAGGAAAAACTAAAACACAATTTAATTCTTTAGCTATTTCTCGCCATTCAAGAACTAAAGGCGCGTCTTTTTCTATTGCTAATTCAAAAAAATCAGGGTTTTCTTCAAAAGGGAAGTAAGGGGTGTGAAATAATTCAGGTAGAATTAAAATATCAGTTTTCTTACCCTTCCATTTTAAAGCTTCTTTTTTATACCAAGCATTGTTGGAGTGAAAATCACCAGTCCATTGACCTTGGAGCATTACAATATTCTTTTTTTCCATAAAACAATTATAGGAATTTTTAAAGCAATAGCAAAAAGGTCTTTTCGAAAATAAACGCTTCCTTTCGATTTTTGATATTTCTATTTTT
>DUVD01000028.1 GCA_012841225.1 Fibrobacter sp. | reverse complement strand
GGTGGTGTTATTTGGGCAAATTCAAGCCCGTTAACGATGTGGGAGCGCGAAACAAGCCCACGCTTTGTCTCTCAATACGAACTTTTTGAAGACGAAAAAACAGTCAGTACTTATTATAAAGAAAAATCATTCAAGCCTGTTAAAGAAGGTGGTAGGGCTTTCTGGACCAATCGCTCTTTCGGTGGTGTATTCTTAAATGCTTATCAGCTTCCATTTGACTTGAAGGCGCAATTAATGCTTTCTCAACCTAAAGATATGGATCCAGGCACACGCGATGGTTTAACGATGTATGGCGGTCAACCTGGTGAGCTAGAAATGCTTGGCGATTACTCTTTTAGAGGCAATGTCTATCATGGTCGTCTTGCTAAAGAAAAAATTGCAGGGGATGTTATTCTTGGTCTAAACTATATGGGAGTTACTTTTGATAAAGGGATCATATACGAGCCTGAATTTTATTCTCAATATAAAACAGCAGGATTAATGCCATCTTTGCTCAACAGCCACGTCGCCTCTATTGACATGAAGGGCAATCTAACACCTAAATTTCACTTGATGACCGATCTTGCACTCAGCATTACGGACTCGATAAACTTTAGAGATGTCACTGGCTACACTCAAAATCCATCTGGTTTTGAAAAAGGCAGCTACGATAAAAGTGTGGCCACTCCACAACTTGGTCTTTATGTAAAGGCCCAATCCAAGCACATCGAAAATGTTCCTATTACTGCAGAGGCTGTATACTTTTCAAAAGACTTCTTTTCTCCCTACGGCATGACAGACCCATCTCGTTTGCGCAGCTGGCGCAAAGATGAGTTTTACCTTAATTCAGGTTCCCTTCGTTACGGCCCTAATATGGCTGGTCTTAATTTAAAAGTGGAGCCGGTGTTTAATCGCGGTCGTTTAGACCTGCAGTACGGCCAACATCGTCAAGTAGAAGCTGGCGACGACGTTCTTTTATTTAACTATCGCCTCAATGGCCGTGCCATGTGGGAGAGCACAAATTCTTGGACAAAGCATAATCCATTGTTTTGGGCAGACTCCGGTAACGGTACTCCTAATGGTTATAAACAGAGAATCGGTATTATCGAGTCTGGCACAGGCATTAAAATGCAGCGCCAGCAAGGTGGTTTACGTGGTGGCACTTGGGAGCTTTGGGAAACCTTCGTCGCTTACGAAGATGCCGACCAAATTAAAAACAATGTGGTGCCTTCTCATACCAAATGGTCTTCTTATTTCTCTATTGACGCTGGTTATGATATTGCTCATTGGTTTGGTTCAGATCGTAATATTATGCTCGCTGGTTACGCCGCCGTTTCGGGTGTGTCGACCACAATAGCCCCAATTGCTTACAGTGAATCGCAAACAGATATGTTGCTCTGGAGTTTCTTTGGGCAGTTTGAGCCTGCCATTGCAGTAACCCCGACCTTGCATATGGTTGGTATTTTCGGCCTCGAATCATGGAGAGCTAAAAATGCTTTTGTACAAAGGCCAATAGAAAGTTATGATAGCAGAGGCTATGGTGTTGGAAAATCGTCCTCATACTACAGTCTCCTAAACGAGTATTATTACGTAGAAAAAGCGCCAATCAATTATCTACAAACCGCTATTGGTTTTGGTTTTGATTGGGATTTTGCCGATCGCGTCGGACTCCATGCCCGTTACAAATGGATGACTCACTCAGATGAAACCATTTCTGAGAATGATTGGTCTGGTCATTACGTCTCTGTTGAAACAAAGATGTGGTTTTAACGGAGGTAGGGTATGAAAATGAATTTTATTACAGAAAATCTTAGAGGTTCAAGAATGATTCGTAAAATTTTTGCCACTCTTCTTTTGATTACTATTTCAGCTTCGGCTACTGCCGTTACTGAAAATCAAGAGAAAATAGCTCAAAAAGT
>DUVD01000216.1 GCA_012841225.1 Fibrobacter sp. | reverse complement strand
CTTTTCTATTTTAAAAAAATGGATCCTGAATTACAAACAAAAGAAGATGAAAAGTTTATGCGGCTCGCGCTGCACCAAGCACAAATGGCCTTCGACGCCAAAGAAGTCCCCATTGGTTGCGTGATAGTGAAGGACGGCCGTGTGATAGGAAAGGGCTATAACCAAGTAGAAACCTTAAAAGATGCCACCGCTCATGCCGAAGTTTTAGCAATAGGGGCGGCGTCTTCGGCTGTCGAAAACTGGCGCTTGACCGATTGCACGCTTTATGTGACATTAGAACCTTGCCCGATGTGTGCGGGTGCTATTCTCAATAGTCGCGTTTCAAGAGTGGTTTATGCCACTACAGACTGTCGTTTTGGCGGTTGCGGCACTACGGTGGACGTGCTTTCTAATAATGCCCTACAGCGTGAAGTTGCCTTAACCACAAATGTCCTTGCGGATGAGTGTTTGGGTCTTTTGCAACTCTTTTTTCAAGAAATGCGCGCCCGTAAAGGCGATAGTGGCGCTAAATCAATGTAAAACTATAGTTTTTAGTAACGTTTGGCCGTTTTCGAGTTTATTTTAGAGTCATGAAGAGATTACTACTTTTTGCCTCCTTTTTTTTATTTGCCTGCGAACAACAAGCGGTGAATTTGGCCTTTAATACACAAAATGCCGCAGATCAAAAGTTTTTGCTACAAGCTGAAATGAATGTAATTGTGGATGATTCGGTTTCCTTAGATTCGTCAGAATCGATGGAAACGTCTCTACGAGTGGTTATTACCTCCTCCTTACTAATGGCTTATGACGATAGTTCAGCGCGCTTTGAAATCAAAGTGGATTCTGTGGAATACACTTCGGATAAACGTTCAGTAGAGGAATTTCGATATGTCGAGCATTACCTAAGTTCACAAGACTTTCAATTTAAAATGGCAAAAGATGGTTTGATTAGCGAACCTGTGATGGACAACTACGTATCTCATCCCGAAGCAAATGAATTAGAAATCGCTAAATTATTTTTAAAGGTCCAGCCGGTGCTTCCAGGAAAGCCAATTCGAGTGGGGGAGTCATGGGAACGCCAGCACGCGATTACTGGAGAAGACAATCAACAGACCGTTATATATAAAGGATTTACACTAGATGATTTGTTTATGCGCGATGGAGTCTTGCTCGCTAAAATAAGAATGAACATGCGCTACAAGCAAACAATTGATGACGCCCAAATTAAAATGGATAGTGAGGATTTTGTGGTGGGCAGTGGGATTCTTCTTTTTAATGTCACAATGGGTACCATAGAAGAAACGTTTATAGAAGTGAATGGCAAGATGAACGTTTCGGAAAAAAACACGACTAAGGCTATTCCTAAGTTGCGCGTGATGCAAAAGGTTCAATTAAGGAGTTTAGAGTGAGGAAAATACCGCACTTATTTCTTTTACTTGCTTTTTCCTCAATGTGGGCAGAAATGCCCTTTCCTGTGATTGAATCTGGGCGAGTATTATTAACGCAAAAGAATAGCCCTTATGTGTTAGAAACGAGTGTTGTTTTTTCAGCGATTGACACTTTAATTGTGGAACCCGGTGCTCAGGTTTTTATGTTGTCCCACGCAAAAATCTTGTTGCATGGCCCGGTCAAAATTCTCGGTACACCACAAAAGCGAGTTGTTTTTAAGAGTATAGACTCTACCAAAAGTTGGAGTGGCATTCATTTTGTATCTAATAGCGAGCCTTTTTTGGTTCGAAACCTAACAATAGAGAATGCGTTTCGAAATTCGGTCACTCAGTCTAGTGGCATATTCGAGTCGGTTCAATTTAATAACAATTATTATGGCCTGTGGGTTAATTCTTCTAAACATGTTCAGTTAAAAAAGTGCTCTTTTAAGCGAAATCGATTTGCCCTATCCGTCGGGGCTGGTTCCGTGGAGGCAGAAGCAACAGAAATTTCAGAAAATGTTTTTGGACTTTATTTGGAAAAAGAGGGTGAGTATTTGGGCAGCACACACCTTATTACGAAAAACTTAGAAGCCAATGTTCGCAAAGAAACCGAAGAAATGGCCGGAAAGGGTAAAAGAGTCCCAAGAAGCGTGTGGCATCGTATCGAATCGAGCTTTTAATTTTTTAAGATTTGGTATATTTTTAGCGTGAACGAAGCATTTCGCAGAGCAATTCGAAAAATGACCGGCGCCAGTATAGTGCGTTTTGGATCGCGCCCTAACCGAGCTGCGATGGTCGCTAACCTGTCGCAAAGTATGAGTGCGACTTGGTCTATTGCCCTATTCACTCATTTGGACGCTAACGACAGCGATCCTTCTGCTACTATGTGTGGGCCTGAATCCGTTTCTTTTAGCCCTTCCGCATGGAAGTTATCGGAGTCGGAATTCCCGCACCTTCTCGATGAATTTACCGTAAAATTTGAAGAGTTTCGTTTAAAATGGAACCAGCGTTTTTCTACAGAAGAAATTCACCGTCAGCTACTACAAAGCAATTGGCTTGTTCAAGAAGAAGAAGGCTGGCTTTTTTCTTTTAAAGGCACCAAGCAAGACATAAAAAACCTTTACTTTTCTTCTATCCATTTAATGGTAGGCGACGCCGAAAAACTCTTGGTGATGATGTCTTCTCGCGCAGCTCACTTGCAAGAGCGCTTGAGTTCTTTTTGGTATAAGGAAAGTGCTACCGACGCTTTGTCTAAAGTGCTTCCTTGTCTCGAAGCCTCTCTTCGGGATCAAGAGAGCGAATTAGTTTCTAGTCTAAGGGCTTCTCTGGCGG
>DUVD01000215.1 GCA_012841225.1 Fibrobacter sp. | reverse complement strand
TCCGAGTCAAAAAGCCCTGTTCCTGTTGTTAACGAGTTATCCGGTTTTTCTTCTTGAAACTCTACCCGTAACGCAAAAACTTCCAGTGTGTCTGCCGCAAAGGCAAGAGCAGCCAAAAATAAAACCAATACCAATATTTCTTTTTTCATAATTAATTCAAATAGTGTAAAAGACTCTCTCTTAATGTACTAAACGCGATAATCATTAAGGAATCAATTTATTGTAATTCTCGGGTATATTTAAACGCCAAACACCGCTACCCCAAGAAGCGTCATGTTGCACTTTTTTCAAAGACAGCTCTAAAAAGGTTTGGTCATCTCGGTCAAAGCGAATTTTAGAGGGCAGTATCACTCCATTATAGCTTTTGGGCGCATCAAAATGAACTTTTTCTAAAAAGCCACCTGCACCTACTTGCATTAAAGAAAGCACCTCGCCCGAATCTTTTTTTCGAATAAAACGGAAAGATCGACCGGAGACTTCTTGTGCAGTTACTATTTCTACATCGCTAGAATCTTCTTTTGCTATTTCTTGGTAAGGAGAGGGTAAAAGATCGCCATAAAAAATACCTGCCAGCTGGTGCATATTCACAAAAGGGATCGCAGCCATTTCAGGCAAGCCAATAAAATAGCCCCGCCCATCTAAAAAAAGCTTTTTTGTTGGGAATGTTATCTTCCATCCTTCTGGCTGCCACAACAAAGACGCCACACCGATGCCAAAGAGCCCACTCAATTCTAATCGGTAACGAGCTCCTTTTACTGAAAAAAGAACCCCAGATAATTCTTGGGTTTCTCCTTTCTCGTTTTTTAAATACAAAGAGAATTTTGCTTTTAAACTATCCAATGCAGGTGTGCTTGACTGCTCCACGGTTAGTGACGCAGGCCTTGAGGTAGCACAAGCGGCCAATAAAAAAAAGCCCGCCAAAAAGAACAGAAGGAAAAACTTCTTACTCATCACTTCAGCCTATTCCAGAGACTTAATTATTTTCAAAGATTCAGGGTGACTCGGGTCAATCAAAAGAATTTTTCTATAAGCCGAAATCAATTTTTGTTTTAGACCCAGTTTTTCAACAATTGCAGCGTAGTGTTCCCAATAAACTAAGTCCCCGATTTCATTTGAGCTTAAAGCAATCACCGACTCCATAATGCGGAGAGCTTCCTTATATTTACCTAAACGGTAAAGGGCCCATGCTTTAGAATCTAGATAAGCGAGTTCTTTAGGAGCGTAAGTTAAAGCGAAGTCGATCAATTTTGCCCCGCGTTGCACTTCGGCTACCTTTCTATTTAAATCCACAAGCATATACCCTAAGTAATTTAATGCTTGGTGGTTTTCTGGTTCTTTTTTCAAAATGATTTCAAAATATTCGATTGATTTTTCAGTCATCCCTATTCTTTCAAAATTGGCCGCTAAACTAAAAAGCACGATCATATTATCGGGTTCAGCCTTTAATATGTTTTGCATAAAAACAGCAGCCTGTTTACGAGCCTCTTTCACCGTATAAATCGATAAGGAGTCTTTTTTATTTTCGAGAGAATGCGCTTGGTGAATTAAAGCATTAGCGTACATCATTTGAACAGCTAAGTGTTTTTTATTCGCGTTGATTTTCATTTGCGCAATAGCAGCCGATGTCTTTGCATTTTTTTGCATTTCAGGAGTGGGTTTCCAATGACTCCAATACCCAAGAAGAGAATCGTAGATATTGTACGACTCTTGATAACGTCCATACAAGTAATAAACAAACGCCTTGCTAGAAACATAGGTTTCAGAGTCTAATGCGGCGGCTTTTTCTATTTCTAAAATAGCAGTCGCGGTGTCGCCCAAAGACCTCGCTAAAGAGCTTAATTCCGCGTGAGCTGAAGGAGCAAAAATGCGGTTTTCTGAGAGCATCTTAAAATGAACTCTAGCGCTATCTAATTGTTTTAAGTCTAATTCTATTAAAGCAATATATTTCAGCATTATTGCTGAGGGTATTTTTAAATTAAAATAAGCGTTTTTTAAAAACTGAAGCGCAGGCTTTAATTCTCCTCGAAGCAAAAGCACACGAGCGCGTATCAGTACGCCCGCAGAATCTTTCTTTGAAGCAGATAGCAGCCGATCCGAAATTTCAAGCGCTTCATCGTAACGGGCATTCTTAATCAATAAATCGGCACGCGTTTGCAGATAAGGAACTTCTTGATGCACAGCATAAGCTTGCTCTAATAAGTCAATTAGTGCAGAATCTTTACCTGCAGCAGAAAGCAGTTTGATTTGTTTATTTAAAATCGATTTGCCATAATTGACCTGTGGCAATAAAACATCGTAAACGCGAATCAATTCGTCATTTTTTTGAATGGCCTCAAGTAGCAAACTATATTCATAAAGAACAAGAAAGTCGCGTTCATCTTTATCGAGAGCTTTTTTAAAATAAACTTTGGCTGAATCTGCCATCATATTTTGCATGTACATCGAAGCCAAAAAACTAAGTTCCGATTTCATCTCTTGGCCGGGTA